>NZ_JBFAKW010000079.1:0-42714 GCF_040655955.1 Streptomyces sp. NPDC050263
TCGTACTGGACGTACTTGGGCTTTCGGCCGGTGCGGCGAGAGTGCGTGCCGGGCGTCGCGACGGGGCGAACGTTGCCTGCCGCGGCACTAGCTCTCGAAGCTGACCACGGCTCGGACGCGCTTGCCGACCGGCACGCGTTCGGCCGTGACCTCGGCCGCCAACGCGTGCACGATCTCCAGACCGTGTCGGCCGATGCGCTCGGGGTCCTTCGGGAACCGCAGGGGCAGCGCGTCGCTGCTGTCGTAGACGCACACGGTGACCGAGGCGTCCGTTCCCTCCAGTTCGAGGATGTACGGGCCGTTGCTGTGCCGGTCGGCGTTGGTGACCAGCTCGCTGACCACCAGCATCACCTCACCGCTCGCCCGGGTGCCGATCGCGGCGCACCACTCCGTTCTGAGCTGGTCGACGAAGTGGGCGGCGAAGGCACGGGCCTCGGCTATGCAGCCGGGTTCACCGGTGTAGTGCGCCGCCCGCCGCAGCGGTTCCACGGGTACGTCGAAACCAGTCGGTATCACTGCCCCGTCCAGGTGCTCGATCATGCGTTTCTCTCTCGGAGGCCGGACTGGCCGGACGCTGATGTGCACCTGTGCTCGTACCCCGTGCCGGGCCGTGCAGTCCCCGTGTCGTCACACCGTCCCCGCGCCGCCCATGCGGCACCTCACGCAGCGGGTGCGCCGCTCGTCGGCGCGGACGACGTCAGGGATTCGGGCAGCGAGGAGAGGGAGGTCTCGGGCAGCGGTCCGGGCGGCGAGCCGGAGCTCGGGGGCTCGGCGCTCCGGGGCGCGGAACTCGGAGGCTCCGACGACGGCGGTTCGGGGCTCTGCTCGTTGAGGCCCGGAGGTTCCGAGGCCGGCGACTCGGACGACGGCGGCTCGGACGACGGGGGCTTGGAGGAAGGAGGCTCGGAGGACGGAGACTCCGACGACGGGGATTGCGAGGACGACTCGGACGACGACGGCGGCGCACAGCCCGAGGGCCTGCCGTTCGCGTTCCCGGACGGCGGCGGGACGCACGTCGACGGCGAGGTGGGCGAGCCGGAGCCGGTCGACGGGCTCGGCTTGCCGACGATGATGGACGGCGTCTGCTTGGCCGGAGGTTTCGTGGGCCGGTCCTTGTCGCCGTCGTCACCCCGCGGTCGGGCGATCCAGTGGTGGTCGGGGTTCGGGTCGTAGAGCACGAAGACCTTGATGACGGTCGTGGACGGGTTGACCACGACGGTCGTCGAGGGGCTGTACGACGGCCAGGTGGTGCCGGTCCGCTTGTAGCCGCTCTGCTGGGCGACGGGCGGGGTCAACGGATTGCCGCAGGCGCAGCGCACCTTCGGGACGCCGCGCGCGTCGATGAGGACGGCCGTGCCGGCCTGCAGGACGGCCTGGTAGCCGGTCGCGGCGCCGTCGCGGTATCCGTGGTTGGTGACCCGGGTGTCCAGGCGCAGCTGCACGGGAGTGAGGGAGCGCAGGTAGGCGGGGACCTGGGAGGGGGCGATGCCGGCGACGCCCGCGAACGCCCTGTTCTTGGCGGGGACGGCGGTGAGGGCCTTGATCTGATGCTCGACGTCGCAGCTGGAGACGTTGAGGGTGCCGCCGTACAGTCCGGCCTGTCCCCCGTCGACGCCCGGGACGGCGTTCGCGGGCGGGGTGGAGGACGACGGGGCGACGGAGGCGGGCGAGGCGGAACTCCTGGTGGGGGACTCCGTGTAGCTGTCCGGGCCCGTCTCGCCGGCCGGCAGCATGAAGAGCTCGCCGGCCTGGTTCGAGCTGCCGCCGCCCGGCAGGGTGAGCACCAGGGCGAGGGCCGTCGCGGCCACGACGGCGGTGGTGATCAGCGCGATCCGGGGAGCGGACCGCCACCACGGCCGTCGCGGTTCCCAGCCGCCGTCCGAGGAGTCGTCGGAGCCGTCGTCGGGCGGTGGCGGGGTGGGCGGCTGGGAGGGCGGGCCCGAGGAGCGCGAGGGCGGCTCGGAGGGACCCGACAGCGGTCCGGAGGGCGGGCCGGCCGGTTGCCCGCCGGACTGTCCGGTGCGGGGTTCTGTGGGGCGGCCTGATGACGGCGGTTCGACGCTCACAAGCACTCCCGACGTGGGTTTCCCGTGGCGAATAATCCGATGTGCGCCACTTTCTTCCACAACGAACCCATTGTGTGCTCCGGACGGGTGCCACTCGCAAGCCGGACGCGGTCCTGACGCCGGTCGGGACGCGGGCCTGACGCCGGTCGGGACGCGGGCCTGACGCCGGTCGGGACGCGGGCCTGACGCCGGTCGGACGCCGGTCGGGACGCCGGTCGGACGCCGGTCGGGACGCCGGTCGGGACGCGGGCCTGACGCCGGTCGGACGCCGGTCGGACGCCGGCCGGGACGCCGGCCGGGCGTCACCCGAGCGTCATCCGGACGCGGACGGCCCACCCGACAGGCGCACACTCCCGGGGCTGCTTAGCGTGGACAGGGTGAGCGTGCGCACCCTGCATGACCAGGCAGTATCCCGCCACGGGTGGGTTCAGGCGGTCGCCGCGGCACTCGCCGGGCTGATCGCCATGGTGGTCGTGGCCGCGCTGGGGCTGTGGGCGGCGGGCGCCTCTGATCTGCCCCAGGACGCGTTTCCCCAGGTGGTCGCGGCGACGGTCGTCACTGCGGTGGGCGGCACGGTCGAGCTCTCCGGCAGCGCGGGCGGGCTCGCCGGCACCCAGGTCGGTCTGACGGTGACGCCGCTGTCCGTCACCCTCGTCGGGGCGCTCGTCGTCGGCGCGGGATTCCTGCGGCCGCTGCGGCACCGGGCGGTGGCCGGGGCCCCCGAGCTGGTCGGCTGGGCCGTCCGGATCGCCGTGGTGTGGCTGCTGGGCCTGCTGGGCCTGGCGCTCGCCGCCCGCAAGACCTTCACCGTCGACCTCGGCGACGACACGCTGAGCGAACTCGGCGACCTGTTCGGCGTCCGCCCGAAGGTCGGGTTCACCACGGATGTGCCGCTCACCCTCCTGGTCGGGCTGCTGTGGCTGGCCGCTGTGCTGGTACTGGCGTTGCTGGTGTCGCGCGGGGCTCCCTTGCCCGCCCGGCTGCTGCGCTTCCAGGAGTCGGTGCGCCCGGCCGCCCACGCGATGGTCGTGCTGCTCCTCGCGTGCGTCGCCCTGGGGCTGGTCATCGCCCTGGTCGTGGCGGCGACCCGCGGCCAGGCCCGGGAGACCTTCGCGGTGATCCTGCTGGGCCTGCCCAACGTGGTGTGGCTGGTGTTCACCATCGGCCTGGGGGCCACCTGGAACGGGCGGGTGGAGGGCCCCTTCGGGCTGCCCATGCCACCGGTGCTGGACGAGGTGCTGCGCGGCGACGACACGGCCGCGCTCAACCTGAGCAGCATGGCCGAGTACGACGGCCGGGTGTGGTGGCTGGTCGTGGTGGACGCGGTGCTGCTGCTGGGGGCGGCGTTCGTGACGGCGGCGCGCTCCCCTGCCCGGATGCGCGCCTGGCAGCACGCCGTGCACATGGCACTGGCACTGGTGCTCACCGTGCTGACGCTCTGTCTGATCGGCCGGATCACCGCGCACTACGGCCTGAGCGTGTTCGGCGTCAACGACCTCTCCGGCCTGTCCGGCGAACTGTTCCTGCACCCGGACGTCTGGCCCGCCCTCGGCCTCGCCGCCCTCTGGGGCCTGGTCACCGGCTTCCTGGGCGCCCTGGCGGCCCGACCGGTCCACCGCCGGGGCGAGACTCCGTCGCTCTGACGACTGCGGCGTCCGGCGTCGGGCGTCGGGCGTGGCAGGGTGCACACCATGACACTGACTCTCGAAGACCGCCTGGCCATCACGGAGTTGATCGCGCTGCACGGTCATCTGGTCGACGAAGGCGACCTCGACCGGCTTGCCGAGGTGTTCGCCTCGGACGTCGTGTTCGACCTCACCGACTTCGGCCAGAGCATCCTCATCGGACCGGACGCGCTGCGCGAAGCGGCCCTGGCACTGGGCGCCGCGAACCCGGTCGCGCATCACGTCACCAACGTGGTCCTCGAATCGCTCGGCGACGGCCGGGTCCGGGCCCGCTCGAAGGGACTCGGCGTCAAGGCGGACGGCACGTGCGGATCCGTCACCTACGACGACGTCGTGGTGCGGACCGGCGCGGGCTGGCGGGTCGCCCGGCGGAAGGTGACCGCCCGGCGGGTGCCGCTCGGCGGGGTGGTTCAGGGCTGACGCGGGTCGAGGACCGGGCGGGCCCAGCTCGGCGGGCGGGAGGCGGGGCCCGAGGGGGCGGCCGGCTCCCTCGGGGGGCGGGAGCGGCGGTGGCCGCCGGTCTCGGTCGACCTCAGCTCCGCGACGAAGGCGGCGCAGGTCGGGTGACGGGACTCGGGGTTCTTGGCGAGGGCCCGGGCGAACACCCCGTCGATGTCCGGGGGGAGGTCGGGGCGCAACTCCGTCAGGGGGGTCGGGTCGGCGTTCTGGTGGGCCCAGAGCAGGGCCATGTCGTCGTCGCGGAGATAGGGCGGACGCGACGCGAGGCACTCGTAGACCACGCAGGCCAGTCCGTAGACGTCGCAGCGGCCGTCGACCGGCCGGCCCGAGATCTGCTCGGGGGCGACGTAGTCGAGGGTGCCGACGAACTGACCGACCGTGGTGAAGCCGGTCAGGGACAGCGACTTCTTCGTCAGGCCGAAGTCGGTGAGGTAGACGTGCTCGGGATGGTCGCTGTCGGTGCCCCGGGACACCAGGATGTTGCCGGGCTTGACGTCACGGTGCACGAGCCCGTGATCGTGCGCGGCGTCCAGCGCGGAGGCGACCTGCGCGGCGATCCGGACGGCGGTCTGCAGCGGCAACGGGCCCTCGCGGTCGAGGAGATGGCGCAGGTCGCTCCCCTCGACGTACCGCATGGCGATGTACAGCACGCCGTCGGTCTCGTCCGCCTCGAACACGGGCACGATGTGCGGGTGGTCGATCGCCGCGGCCACGCGTGACTCATGGGTGAACCGTTTGCGGAAGGTGTCGTTGCGGGCCAGTTCCGGGGCGAGCAGTTTGAGCGCGACCGTGCGGTCCAGGCGCAGGTCACGGGCGCGGTAGACGACAGCCATCCCGCCGCGTCCGATCTCGCGCTCGATGCGGTAGCCGGCGATCTGCCGGCCGACCAGTTCGGAGGGCCGGCCGGAGAACGGGCTCGTGCCGCGTGGCATCAGGGTTCCCAGTCGGGGCGCACGATCCGGGTGGGGGCGTGGGACTGGTCGTCGAGCACGTCGGTGGCGTCGGTGTCGGCGGTCGCACCGGTCACGTCCCTCGCGTCGAACGCGTCGCCCCCCTCGGGCGCCCGGTCCGTGGCGTAGGTGCTGAGGCGGGTGCCGTCGCCGTACACCCAGCGTCTGCGGGCGGAGTCGTACAGCCACATGTCCTCGCCGTCGACGACCACGCCGATCCGCAGCCCGTGGGTGCGGCGGCGGAAGGACTCGCCGTCGAGGCCGCCGTCCGCCACCTCCTCCACTGCCGCCCGGTAGCGGGCGAGGGACTGTTCGGCGCGGCCGAGGAGGGGGCGCGGGTCGGCGGCGGTCGCGAGGGGGCCGTCGGAGCGGGGCGGGTCCTGGGGGACGGCGACCAGGAAGCGGCCGTCGACCCAGGCCGACCAGCCGTTGGAGCACAGCACGTGCGCCCAGTCGCCGCGCCGTTCCATGAGCCGGACGGGCAGCAGCGCGTCGAGCGGCACGGTGGGCCGGGCCGGGTCGGGGGCCTCCCAGGCGGGCATGCCGTGCTGGGGGACGACGTGCGTGGGACGGAATCCGGGAGTCGTCATCGGCCGCGCCTACTTCCGCATCACGACGGGCTCGTGGCGGCGCAGCAGCCGGGACACGACGAATCCGAAGACCACCGAGAGCACGACGAGCATGCCCATGTTGAGCAGCCACACCCCCGCCGAGTGCTCGAACAGCGGATCCGCGGTCTTGGCGCCGGGCACGATCCGGGCCAGATCGATCGTGCCGGCCATCGCGCCGAACGCCCACCTGGCCGGCACCAGATAGGCCAGCTGCTCCAGTACGGGTTTGCCGTCGAGCTTCAGCAGCGCGCCGCAGAAGACCACCTGGACGACGGCGATCAGCACCAGCAGCGGCATCGTCACCTCCTCCTTGCGCACGAGCGCGGATACGAGGAGGCCGAGCATCATCGCGGCGAAGGAGAGCATGGCGACGGCCACGGTGATCTCCAGCAGCGGCGGCATCAACACGCCCTTGCCGCCCGGTGCGTTGAGGTCGACGCCGAGCAGGGCGACGAGCGTCAGCACCACCGCCTGGACGACGGTGATCGTGCCCAGCACGACGACCTTGGACATCAGGTACGCCGATCTGGACAGGCCGACGGCCCGCTCCCGCTGGTAGATCACGCGTTCCTTGACGAGTTCGCGCACGGCGTTGGCGGCGCCGGTGAGCACGCCGCCGACGCACAGGATGAGCAGCGCGTCCATCGCGCTGTCCAGGACGAGTTTGCTGCCCGCCAGGGCGCGGTCCATGGCGCCCATGATGAACGGCAGCGCGATCATGATGGCCAGGAAGGTGCGGTCTGCGCCGAGCGCGGCCGAGTAGCGGCGGATCAGGGTGCCGAGCTGGGCGACCCTGCTGCGCGGCCGGGGCGGCGGCAGGACGATCACCGGGCCGGAGCGCGGCAGCCTGGGCTGCTCGCTGGAGTTGACGACGTACTCCCGCCGGAACGGCGACTCGCGGAACTCCCCCGCCCAGTCCCGGTCGTGGTCGCCCTCGAACGCCTCGAACGCCTCGGGCCAGTGGTCGAAGCCGAAGAAGGCGAGGGCGTCGTCGGGCGGGCCGAAGTAGGCGACCTTGCCGCCCGGCGCGAGCACCAGCAGCCGGTCGCACACCTCGAGGCTGAGGACGGAGTGGGTGACGACGATGACCGTGCGGCCGTCGTCGGCGAGGCCGCGCAGCATGTGCATCACCGAGCGGTCCATGCCGGGGTCGAGACCGGAGGTCGGCTCGTCGAGGAAGAGCAGCGACGGCTTGGTCAGCAGTTCCAGGGCCACGCTGACCCGTTTGCGCTGGCCGCCGGAGAGGCTGTCCACGGCTTGCTCGGCGCGCTCCTCGAGACCCAGTTCGCGGATGACCTCCTCGACCCGTTCGCGGCGCTCGGCCTTGGCGGTGTCCTGCGGGAAGCGTAGTTCGGCGGCGTAGGAGAGGGCGGCGCGCACGGTGAGCTGGGCGTGCAGGATGTCGTCCTGCGGGACCAGTCCGATGCGCTGGCGCAGTTCGGCGTAGTCGCGGTAGAGGTCGCGCCCGTCGTAGACGACCGTGCCGTGGTCGGCGGGGCGCTGGCCGGTGAGGGCGTTGAGCAGGGTGGACTTGCCGGCGCCGCTGGGTCCGACGACCGCGAGCAGGCACTTCTCGCCCACCGGGAAGGACACGTCGTCGAGCAGGACCTTGCGGCCGCGGTCGACGGTGACGCTCAGGTCCTGGACGTCGAGGGAGACCTCGCCGGTGTCGACGTACTCCTGGAGCTCGTCGCCGACCAGGCAGAACGCCGAGTGGCCGATGCCGACGACGTCGCCGGGGCCGAGCGGGGCGCGGGTGACGGGCGAGCCGTTGAGGTAGGTGCCGTTGTGGCTGCCCAGGTCGAGGATCTCGTGGCCGCCGTCGGGCAGGGTGCGCAGTTCGGCGTGCCGGCGCGAGACGACGAGGTCGTCGACGACCAGGTCGTTCTCGGTGGCGCGGCCGATGCGGACGGTGCTCGTCGGCATCGGCCGGACGTTGGTGGGCTGCTTGAAGGTGCTGGTCAGCGCCGGCATGGAGACGGCCGTCGGGCGCTGCGCCACACGTGGACGGCGGTCCGACAGGGAGACGTACGGCCCGTCGGAGGGACTGCCGAAGTGGATCACGCTGCCGGGGCCGACGCCCCACTCGCGGATCCGGCGGCCGTCGGCAAAGGTGCCGTTGGTGCTGTGTTCGTCCTCGACGGTCCAGTGGTCGCCCTCGGGCCGCAGCACCGCGTGATGCCAGGAGACTCGGGTGTCGTCGATGACGACGTCGCTGAGCGGGTCCCGGCCGACGTGGTAGTCGTGGCCCGGGAACAACACCAGGGAGCCCGACTCGGTCTCCAGCACGAGTTCGGGCGCAGTCGAGGAGACCGGACGATCCGCCATGCCCTAATTCTATCGATTGATGACCTTATGTGCCCGACGGGGAGATCCGTGACGGACGTCAGCCGACGGACACGACGAGGGCCGGGACGGTCCGCTGCATGCGCAGCGCGTCGATGGACTCGGCGAGCAGTTCGTACTCGGTCGTCTCGTCGCCGACCGCGATCCGCACGAGCCGGCCGCCGGCCAACTCGTCGGCCACCAGCTCCTGTCGGGCCACGTCCGCACACCAGGCCCGCAGCAGCGCCGGCACGTCGGGCACGGTGTCGGCCACCGGGACCAGAGCCCCCTGCGGGAAGTGCTCGCTCTCGGGCTGCGGATCCAGCCGTTCGGCCATCCAGGACGCCCGGTCGCGCAGCCACCACAGGGCGAGTGCCAGCGTCGGCGCCCGGTAGGTGCCGAGCGGTACACCGATGCGCCGGCCGTCGCAGACTCCGTACGCCGTGACATGGCACAGGAATTCGTCGTGCACGTCCCTCTCCCCCGGTGCTCGCGTGTCGGTTGCGCCTCGCTTCCGTGCGGCTCCTGTGAGTGAAGTGCCTTGACGTTCGAGTATGTTCACTACTGAAACAGTGTCACCATGACTTTCCGGCCAGTCTCTTGGCATATTCGCCGACGCTCATGGCCGAAATACGGCGAGCACCCGGGCACGACGTCATTTCCTGACGAAAAATCGACCAGGGTGGCGGGCGCGGGCAGGCCGATCACCCGGCGAACACGCCGGATCGACGAAGGCCGCCTATCCCGGTCCTGACCAGGATCGACGGCCTCGGCACGGGCTGACTTCCCCGTACCCGCGAATACTGAGCGTGACGAAAACGCCGTGGCTGACGGCTTCGAGGCCGAAACGCGCGCCAAGGCGATCAATTGCTCCGCTCGCGGCGGTCCACCCGTAAAGGGATCACCGCGAGCGGAGCAGATCATGAGCACAAACGGAACACTGGACGCCGAATTCACGACCGTCCTGCGCAAGAGCCCGGCTCCCTGTCAAGGCCGAGGTGCGCAAGGCCATCGGAAAGCAGGAGGCGACTCGGTGACCGTGCGGCTGACGGAGCGGCTCAGCCGTTGATCACCGCGTCGATCCGGGCCAGCTCGGCGTCCTCGAAGTCCAGGTTGCCCAGGGCGCCGACGCTGTCCTCGATCTGCCGGGCGCTGCTCGCGCCGACCAGCGCGGAGGTCACCCGGCCGCCGCGCAGCACCCAGGCCAGGGCGAGCTGGGCGAGGGACTGGCCCCGGGACTTGGCGATGTCGTCGAGGGCCCGCAGCTTGCCGACGAGCTCCTCGGTCAGCGCCTCGGAGTTCAGGAAGGGGCTGTCGCTCGCCGCGCGCGAGTCCTCCGGGATGCCGTCCAGGTAGCGGCCGGTCAGCAGGCCCTGCTCCAGCGGCGAGAACACGATCGAGCCGACCTGGAGCTCGTCCAGGGCGTCGAGCAGGCCCTCGCTCTCCGGGCGGCGGTCGAGCATCGAGTAGCGCGGCTGGTGGATGAGGAGCGGGGTGCCCAGCTCACCGAGGATCCGGGCGGCCTCGCGGGTCTGCTCCGCCGAGTAGTTCGAGACGCCGACGTAGAGCGCCTTGCCCTGCTGCACCGCGGAGTGCAGGGCGCCCATCGTCTCCTCCAGGGGAGTCTCCGGGTCGGGGCGGTGCGAGTAGAAGACGTCGACGTAGTCCAGGCCCATCCGGGTCAGGCTCTGGTCCAGAGAGGACAGCAGGTACTTGCGCGAGCCCCACTCGCCGTACGGGCCGGGCCACATCAGGTAGCCGGCCTTCGTGGAGATGATCAGCTCGTCCCGGTAGGGCGCGAAGTCCGCCTTGAGGGCCTCGCCCAGCGCGGACTCGGCGGCGCCGGGCGGCGGGCCGTAGTTGTTGGCCAGGTCGAAGTGGGTCACGCCGAGGTCGAAGGCGCGGCGCAGGATGGCCCGCTGCGTCTCGACCGTGCGGTCCGCCGGGCCGAAGTTGTGCCACAGTCCGAGCGACAGCGCGGGGAGCTTCAGGCCGCTGCGTCCGGTGCGCCGGTAGGGCATGTCCGCGTAGCGGTCGGGGTGTGCGGTGTACAACGCGTCTCCAGGAGATCAGTTTCAGCAGGTGTCATCCACTCTGGCGCTGCCCACAGCAGTGGTCCAACAGAAGAATCCGATGAGATTCAGCGGATACGCTTCTCAATCATGGAACTGCGCCACCTCCAACACTTCGTCGCGGTCGCCGAGGACCAGCACTTCACCCGGGCCGCCGAGCGCCTGATGGTTTCCCAGTCGGGCCTGTCGGCGTCGATCCGCGCGCTGGAGCGGGAGCTGCGCGCGCCCCTCTTCGTGCGGACCACCCGGCGGGTGACGCTGACCGAGGCCGGCCGGGCGCTGCTCGCCGAGGCGGAGCGGGTTCTGGCACAGGTGCGGGCCGCCCACGAGGCGGTGGCCGCCGTGCAGGGCGTGGTCCGCGGCACCCTGTCCGTGGGCACCGAGCAGTGCATCGCCGGGGTGCATGTGGCGGGGGTGCTCGCGGCGTTCCGGCGGCGGCATCCGGACGTGGAGATCCGACTGCGGCAGACCGGCTCGGGCGCGCTGGGCGAGGAGGTGGCGGCCGGCCGGCTCGACCTGGCCTTCGCCTACCGCACCCAGACGGACACCGACCAGTTGCGCTGCGTACCGCTGGCCACCGAGCCGATGTACGTGCTGTGCCATCCCGACCACCGCCTCGCCGGGGCGGCGGCGCTCACTCCGCAGGACCTGGCCGGCGAGGTGTTCGTCGACTTCCACCCGGACTGGGGCCCGCGCCGCGCCACCGACGCCGCGTTCGCCGAGGCGGGGGTGCGGCGCACGGTCGCCCTGGAGGTCAACGACGTGCACAGTCTGCTGGACCTGGTGGACGAGAACCTCGGCGTCGCGGTCGTCCCGCGCCACTTCCGGCACAAGCGCGAGTCCCTCACCGCGCTCGCCCTCAAGGGCGTCGGCGAGGCGCGGTACGAGACGGTCGCCCTGCTGCCGCCCGCCCGCGCGACCAGTCCGGCGGCCCGGGCGCTGATGGGGCTGCTGGAAACAGGGGGCGCGTGAGCGCGTGCTGCGCGATGGTGGACGTATGCATGCGAAGGACATCCTCATCGACGGGTACAACCGCATCCAGGAAGAGGTCCACGCCGCCGTCGAGGGCCTGGACCCCGACGGCCTGGGCGCCCGGCCCGGCGACTCGGCCAACTCGATCGCCTGGCTGGTCTGGCACCTCACCCGGGTCCAGGACGACCACCTGGCCGACGCCTTCGGGCTCGACCAGGTGTGGCTGGCCCAGGACTGGGAGAAGCGGTTCGGCCTGGACCTGCCGCGCCATGACACCGGGTACGGACACAGCGCGGCGCAGGTCGCGAAGGTGCGGGTGTCCGAGGGCGGCCTGCTGACCGGGTACCACGACGCCGTGCACGCGCAGAGCCTGACGGCGCTGCGCACGCTCACGGCGGCGGACCTGGAGCGCGTCGTGGACGAGCGCTGGGATCCGCCGGTCACGCTGGGCGTACGGCTGGTCAGCGTCCTGTCCGACGATCTCCAGCACGTCGGACAGGCCGCCTATGTCCGCGGTCTGCTTCAGAGCGCGGCGTAACCCGGCAGGACGACGTCCTCGATGAGGGCCTTGCGCTCGTCGAACGGGATGAACGCGCTCTTGACGGCGTTCACCGTGACCGTGCGCAGGTCCTCCAGGGTCCAGCCCGCGTGCTCGACGAGCAGCGACATCTCGCGGGTCATGGTCGTGCCGGAGACCAGCCGGTTGTCGGTGTTGAGGGTGACCCGGAAGCCGAGGTCCTTCAGCGCGGTGATCGGGTGTTCGGCGATGGAGGTCGCGGCGCCGGTCTGGAGGTTGGAGGTGGGGCACATCTCCAGGGCGATCCGGCGGTCGCGCACCCAGCCGGCCAGTCGGCCCAGCTTGCCGTCGACGATGTCCTCGGTGATGCGCACGCCGTGCCCGATGCGCTGGGCGCCGCACACCTGGAGGGACTGGTGGATGCTCGGCAGCCCGTGGGCCTCGCCGGCGTGGATGGTGAAGGGGACGCTCTCGCGGCGCAGGTGCTCGAAGGCGTCGAGGTGGTCGGCGGGCGGGAAGCCGTCCTCGGCGCCGGCGATGTCGAAGCCGACGACGCCGGCGTCCCGGAAGGCGACGGCCAGGTCGGCGGCCTCGCGGACGCGGTCGAACATCCGCATGCCGCAGAGCAGGGTGCCGACGCGGACGGGGGCGCCGGCGGCGGCGGCCTTGGCCATGCCCGCCGCGAGGCCCTCCTGGACGGTCTCGACGACCTCGCCCATGGTGAGACCGCCGTTGGTGTTCAGCTCGGGGGCGTAGCGCACCTCGGCGTAGACGACGCCGTCGGCGGCGAGGTCGAGGACGTACTCCTCGGCGGTGCGCAGCAGGCCCTCGCGGGTCTGCATGACGGCGAGGGTGTGCTCGAAGGTGGCTATGTAACGCACCAGGTCACCCGAGTTGGCCGCGTCGAAGTACCAGGCGGCCAGCGCGTCGGGGTCGGTGGTGGGCAGGGTGTGGCCGACCGCTTCCGCGAGCTCGACGACGGTGGCGGGGCGCAGGCCGCCGTCGAGGTGGTCGTGCAGGACGGCCTTGGGGAGCCGGCGGAGCGTGTCGGTGTCGATGCGGGGAGCGGTGGGCGCGGTCATGTGCGTGTTCCTCGGCAGGTGGTTCGGCAGGCGGTTCGGGTTTCGGCAGGCGGTTCTCAGGCGGCGGCGGGCTGGAGCAGGTCCCAGCGGTTGCCGTACAGGTCCTGGAAGACGGCGACGGAGCCGTACGGCTCGTGGCGGGGCTCCTCCAGGAAGGTCACGCCGGCGGCGAGCATCCGGGCGTGGTCGCCGGCGAAGTCCTCGGTGTGCAGGAAGAACCCGACGCGGCCGCCGGTCTGGTCGCCGACGCGGGCGCGCTGGGCCTCGCCCTTGGCGCGGGCGAGCAGCAGTCCGACGCCGTCCTGACGCTCCCCGGGCCGTACGACGACCCAGCGGGCCCCGTCGGGGCGGGGTTCGTCCTCGACGAGCCGGAAGCCGAGCGCCTCGGTGTAGAAGCGGATCGCCTCGTCGTAGTCGTCGACGACGAGGGTGACCAGGGCGATACGACTCATCGGGGCCTTTCGGGGTGCGTGCGGGAGGGGCGGGAGGGGCGATCGTCGGGAGAGGTTATACGTAAAACGTCCCCCGCGCCAGTCGCCTCCGCGAGGGCGCTCCGGACAGGTCCCGGGTCGTGTGCGCAACGTCCTGCCGTTCGCCCGCAGGGCGGGCCACGCGGCGTCATCGGGGTCCCCCCGCGGGGGCGAAGGCGAGCGTGGGGGAGCGTGCTCCCGGCGTGCCGGGCGGAAGCCCTCGTGCTGGGCGTACTCGGACATTCGCCCGGTGCGGCGAGAGGGCGTGCCGGGCGTCGCGGGGCGGGCGGGACTTTGCGGACACGGCCCGGGCCGGACCTAGGTCGCGAGTCCGAGGTGAAGGCCGGGCCGTGGCCCGAGGCGGGCGGCTCGCTTCCCCGTTACCGTCCCGGAGATGAAGATCACAGAGCCGCCCCGCAGTCCCGAGCGGCGCAAGCGCGAGGTCCTGGACCGGCTGGAACGAGAGATCGACGTCTGGGTCGCCACGGCCGACCGGGAGGGCCTGCCGTGTCTCGTCCCCCTGTGGTTCGTCTGGGACGGCGAGCACCTGTGGCTGGCCACGCGGCCCACCAACCCCACGGGCCGCAACCTCCGGGACGGCCGACGCGCCCGGCTGGCCTTCGGGGACACCCTGGACGTGGTGCTCGTCGACGCGGAGGTGCGGACGTACGCGGCGCGGGAGGCGCCGGCGGCCGCCGCCGAGGCGTTCCTGGCGAAGACGGGCTGGGATCCGCGCCGGGAGCGCGCGGAGTACGCCTGGTTCCGGATGCGCCCGACGGCGGTCCAGGCCTGGCGCGAGGTTCATGAGCTCCCCCGGCGGCACCTGATGCGGGACGGGGTGTGGGTCGTTCAGGACCCGCGGTGAGCGGCGTCCGGGGCACCGAGTTCCTCGTCCTCGAGACGCGGCGCATCGCGGCGAAGCCGATGCGGCCGACCCGCGGATCGCCGAGGTTCCAGGTGCCCGCGGCGCCCGGCCTCGACGGGCGTCAGTGCAGCGGCTTCTCCAGCACCGCCTTGCGGTGGCCGAACGTCTCGACGGAGTAGCGCCCGTGGTAGCTGCCCATCCCGCTCTCGCCCACTCCGCCGAACGGCAGGTCGGAGACGGTGAGATGGGCGAGCGGCAGACCCAGGCCGAGTCCACCGGAGGAGGTCTCGGCGGCGACGCGGCCGCGCGTGTCGTCGGATTCGGTGAACACGTACAGAGCCAGGGGCTTGTCGCGGTCGTTGATGAAGGCGATCGCCTCGTCCAGGTCGTCGACGGTCACGATCGGCAGGATCGGGCCGAAGATCTCCTCCCGCATGACGGGCGAGGCGGGGTCGACGTCGGCGAGGACGGTCGGCGCGATGTACTTGTCCGTACGGTCGTTGGCCCCGCCGACCACGATCCGGCCGGAGCCGAGCAGCCCGGCGAGCCGGTCGAAGTGGCGTTCGTCGACGATGCGGCCGTATGCGCCGGAGGTCTGCGGGTCGGCGCCGTAGACGGCCTCGACCGCGCGCGCGAGCAGGGGTTCGAGGGCGGTGGCCGTCGCCGGGTCGGTGAGGACGTAGTCGGGGGCGACGCAGGTCTGCCCTGCGTTGAGGAACTTGCCGCGGACCAACCGGTCGGCGACGACGGCGAGATCGGCGTCGCGGTCGACGAACGCCGGGGACTTGCCGCCGAGTTCGAGGGTGACCGGGGTGAGGTGCTCGGCGGCGGCGCGCAGGACGATCCGGCCGACGGCGCCGTTGCCGGTGTAGAAGATGTGGTCGAAGCGCTCGGCCAGCAGAGCGGTGGTCTCCGGGACCCCGCCCTCGACGACGGCGACCGCGTCGGTGTCGAGATGGGCCGGCAGCAGCCGGGCCAGGGCGGCGGAGGTGGCGGGCGCGAGCTCGCTGGGCTTGACGAGCACCGCGTTGCCGGCGGCGAGGGCGCCGACCAGCGGGGCGAGCAGGAGCTGCGCGGGGTAGTTCCAGGGCGCGATGACGAGGACGACGCCGAGCGGGTCGACCTGCGTCCAGGCACGCGCGTCGGCGCCCAGGTGGGCCGGGACCGGGGCGGGTTCGGGGCGCAGCCACTCGTCGAGGTGGTCGAGGGTGTGGTCGATCTCGCGGACCGTGAAGTCGATCTCGGTGCGGTAGGCCTCGGTGGAGCTCTTGCCCAGGTCGGCGTGGAGGGCCGCGGCCAGTACGGCGCCGTCCTTCGTCAGCAGGTCGCGCAGCCGGCGCAACTGATCGGTGCGCCAGGCGACGGGCTTGGTGCGGCCGGTGCGGAAGGTGGCGCGCAGCCGGGCGACGACGTCGGCGGGCTGCTCGGGGGTGGCGGCGGTGGTCACGGTGCCTCGCTGGGGTGCGCGGGCCTGTCGGCCCTGGGTTCTCGGGGTCGGCCCGGGTTTTCCGGGTGTTCCGGGTGCGAGCGGTCAGCTCGGTGTATATGCCAACCTTTCATGTACCAAAATACATTCCCGGGGCGGGGAGGGTCCTCAAGGGGCCCGGCGGGCGAGTTCACGCACCCGCCGTTCGAGGAAGGCGCGTTCCGCCGGGTTCTCGCTCAGCGCGACGGCCGCCTCGTAGGCCACGGCTGCCTCGGCGGCGCGGTCCAGGCGGCGCAGCAGGTCGGCGCGGACCGCGTGCCAGACGTGGTAGCCGCCGAGGTCCAGCGCGTCGACGAGGGCGAGGGCCCGCCCCGGCCCCTCGGTCTCGGCCACGGCGACCGCCCGGTTCAGGGCCACCACCGGGCTCGGGGCGAGCGCCATGAGCTGGTCGTACAGGCTCAGGATCTGCCGCCAGTCGGTCTCGGCGGGGGTCGGCGCGTCGCTGTGGACGGCCTGGACGGCGGCCTGGATCTGGTACGGCCCGGGCCGGTTGCGGCGCAGGCAGCGACGGACGAGCGCCTGGCCCTCGGCGACCAGGTCCCGGTCCCAGCGGCCCCGGTCCTGCTCGGGCAGCGGGACGAGTGTGCCGTCGGCCGTCCCGCGTGCACTGCGGCGGGATTCGACCAGCAGCATCAGCGCCAGCAGCCCGGTGGCCTCGGGCTCGTCCGGCATCAGCTCGGTGAGGAGCCGGCCGAGGCGCACGGCCTCCGCGCAGAGGCCCGGATCGCCCTCGTACCCCTCGTTGAAGATCAGGTAGACGACCGCGAGCACGCCCTTCAGCCGGTCGGGAAGATCGGCGTCGCGCGGCACGCGGTACGGGATGCGCGCGTCGCGGATCTTCGCCTTGGCGCGGACCAGGCGCTGGGCCATGGTCGGCTCGGGAACGAGGAAGGCGCGGGCGATCTGCGCGGTGCTGAGGCCGCCGAGCAGCCGCAGGGTGAGGGCGACCCGCGCCTGCGGGGCGAGCGCCGGGTGGCAGCAGGTGAAGATCAGACGGAGCCGGTCGTCGCGCACAGGGCCCTCCTCCACGGGCGGGTCGGCCGCGAGCAGCAGGGCGGCCTCGGCCTGCCGGGCGTCCCTGGTGGACTCGCGGCGCAGCCGGTCGACGGCCCGGTTGCGGGCGGTGGTGATGATCCAGCCGGCCGGGCTCGGCGGCACGCCGGTCTCCGGCCAGCGCCGCACGGCGGTGGTGAAGGCGTCCTGGACCGCTTCCTCGGCAAGGTCGATGTCACCGAGGAAGCGGACGAGGACGGAGACCGCGCGCCCGTACTCGGCACGGAAGACGGTCTCGACGTCGGTGGTGTCGGACACCGTTCAGTGGGTGCCGACGAAAGGGCGTACCTCGATGGGGAGGGTGATGGCCAGGGCGGCCTTCCTGCCCCACTCCAGGGCCTCGTCCAGGTCGGCGGCCCGGATCAGACAGAGGCCCCCGAGGTACTCCTTGCCCTCGGCGTACGGGCCGTCGGTGATGAGCACGTCGCCGTCCTCGGGACGCAGCACGGTGGCCGTCTCCGGTCCGTGCAGTCCGCCGGCGAAGACCCAGACCCCGGCGGCGCGCAGCTCGTCGTTGTAGGCCTCCACCCGGTGCATGATCTCCGCCAGCTCGTCGGGGGCGGGCGGCTCACCGCCGGTGGGCTGGATCACGCTGAGCAGGTAGTGCTGCATGACGTCCTCCTTGGCGTCGTTCGGTCTGTGTCACCTCCTACACGAACGGCAGTCCCCCGGATCGACACCCCACACCGGGAATCGGGAAAGAATCTTGCTCATGACCTCAGCGCACCCCCTCCTCGCCCAGGCCCGCCGCCTCGCCGACGACCTGCTCGCCCCGCACGCCGAACAGGTCGACCAGGCGGAAGTCCCCGTCGGCCATCTGACGGAGATCAGGCGCTCGGGTCTGCTCGGCCTGAACGCGCCGCACGAGTACGGCGGGGCCGCGGCGCCCGGCGCGGTGGTGCGCGAGACGGCGGAGATCCTGGCCGGGGCCTGCTGCTCGACCTGGTTCGTGCAGACGCAGCACCACACGCCGGTGCTGACGCTGGTCAGGAGCGAGGGCCCGGTGCGCGAGCGCCTGCTCGGCCGGCTGGCCACCGGGGAGCTGCTGTCCGGGGTGGCGTACGCGCATCTGCGGGCGTACCCGCGCACGCCCGTGCGGGCTGCCCGTGAGCGCGGCGGCTGGCGCTTCGACGGGACCGTGCCCTGGTACACGGGGTGGGGCCTGAACGACGTGATGCTGCTCGCCGGGATCACCGAGGCGGGCGAGGCGCTGTTCGCCTTCGCCGAGGCGCGGGAGCAGCCGGGCCTGCGGGCCTCGGCGCCGCTGCGCCTCGCCGCGCTCACCGCGGCGCGCACGGTCTCCCTCGCACTGGACGGCCTGTGGCTCCCCGAGGAGGCGGTGGCCCTGCGCACCCCGTACGAGACCTGGTCGACGGCGGACCGGCTCAAGACGGTGAACGCCAACCCGGCGGTCTTCGGCATCACGAAGACGGCCCTGACCCTGTTGGACGAGGACACGGCGGCGCCCCTGCGCACCCGCCTGACCGAGATCCGCGACCGGGCCTACGCCCTGGCCGACACCGCGCCGGCCCAGGAGCACCTGGTGGAACGTCTGGCCCTCAAGACACAGGCCTGCGAGGTGATGCGGGCAGCGACCACGGCAGCGGTGGTCACGGGCGGCGGCCGCACGATGCTCCTGACCGACAGCGCCCAACGCCTGGCGAGGGAGTCCCTGTTCCTCCTGGTCCAGGGCCAGACGCGGGAGTCACGCCGGTCACATGTGAACGCCCTGGTCCGGTAGGGGTGCGGGGAACCGCGCGATCAGCCGCCGCGGACCCGCACCCGCCGACGCACCGCGGACGCCCGTCGCAGCTCTCAGCCCCCGGCTCTCAGCCCCCGGCTCTCAGCCCTCAGCTCTCAGCCCTCAGCTCTCAGCCCTCAGCTCTCAGCTCTCACCTCTCAGCTCTCACCTCTCAGCCGGAGAACGGCACCTGCGCCGAATCCGCCCACCGCCCCGCAGGGTGTTCCCACAGCCCCTCCCCCGCCAGCCGAGGCAGCACCCCCTCCCCGAACCAGTACGCCTCCTCCAGGTGCGGATACCCGGACAGCACGAACTCCTCGATGCCCAGCGCCGCATACTCCTTGATCCGCTCGGCGACCTCCTCGTGGCTCCCCACCAGCGCGGTCCCCGCGCCCCCGCGCACCAGACCGATCCCGGCCCAGAGATTGGGGTGGATCTCCAGCCCGTCACGTCCGCCGCCGTGCAGCGCGAGCATCCGCCGCTGTCCCTCGGACTCCCTGCGCGCCAGCCCGGCCTGCACGGACTTCACGGTCTCCGCGTCGAACCCGGCGAGCAGTCGGTCCGCCTCCGCCCAGGCCGGCCAGGCGTCCTCGCACCAGGCCCCGGTCGGGGTGAGCGCCCCCACGAAGCCGAGGTCCTCGGCGGCACTGGCGATCTGGCTCAGATACGCGACCGTCGGCGGCCGGTCCCGTCCGGAGGCGGTGGCAGGGGTCCCGTGACCGCCTCCGACGACATGGCGGCTGTCGCCGTTGGTGGGGAGGAACCAGTGGAAGGTGAGAGACATATGGGGGTCTCCGATCGAGGTGGGGGCTGGAGTTCAGCTCGCCGCGGCCAGGTACGGCGTCCGCCCCAGCGCGGCCGAGAACTGGTCGACGACCTGGGTGAGCGCCTCGGCGGCGCCCGGGGCGACCGCGACCGAGCCGTCCTCGTGGGCGGTGATGTCCTTGTCGAGGGTGAACCAGCCCTGCACGATGTGGGCCGCGCCCATGGAGTTGAGGACGGGACGCAGGGCGTAGTCGATGGCCAGGACATGGGCGGTGGAGCCGCCGGTGGCCAGCGGCAGGACCGTCTTGCCGGTGAGCGCGTACTGCGGCAGCAGGTCGAGGAGCGCCTTGAGGACTCCGGAGTAGGACGCCTTGTAGACGGGCGTGCCCACGACGACGCCGTCGGCGCGCGCGAACATATCGGTCGCCTCGACGATCGCCGGGTGCCGGAAGTCCGCGCCGAGCAGGGCCTCGGCCGGGATCGTCCGGACGTCGAGCGGGATCACCTCGTGGCCCTGGGCGGCGAGCCGCTGGTCGAGGTGGCGCAGCAGGCGGCCGGTGCGGGAGAAGGCGGAGGGGCTGCCGGAGACGGACAGGACGGTGGCCATGGGTCCTCTTTCACGATGCGATGCAGTGCAGTCGGCGCGGTGGTGCGCTGTGCAGTCCTGTTGCGGCATGTTTCGGGCACGCCGAATCCAGGGCGCGCCTCGACGCCGGGTTGCACGCATGCCAAAAGGCGCGCGGACACGGCGGATTCAGGTGGAATCAGGCGGGAATCAGGCAGGAAATCGAAAAGCGCGGCGGATCTCGGAGGGGATCAGGCCGCGACGCAACAGGAGGCGCTGGAGACGCGCGCGAGGTCGACATGGCGTCGCCGCGTGAGGTCCAGTCGCATCATCATGCCCATGATCGTGGCAGCCGTCGCCGACGGCAGTCAAGGAAAACCCGACCGGTCTCGTATCGCGGACCGTTGAACGCTGCGGGCGTTCAGTCCTCGTCGGACGCCGGGACCACGACGAGGAACGCGTCCGCGTTCAGGTCCATCACCACGGTCGCGGGCTCCCCCTCCGCCCGTCGGCGCGCCGCGTACTCCTCCGCCGGCCAGGATCCGCGCGGAGCCCCCGCGGGAAACCGCTCCAACACCTTCGCGCGCATAGCGAGGACACCTCCGGCCGTGTCGCGGACGACTGTCGTCACAAGTGCGCCTGCCCGGGATCGGCGCGATCATGTCGGGGCCTCTCGGCCGGGCCCGCGCGCGGCGTCCGCGGACGCCGCCCGCCGTCGGTCATGATCGGCCACCATGAACGTCTCGCTCGTCCTGTTCACCGGTGATCTGCGGCTGCACGACCATCCGCCGCTGCGCGCCGCCCTCGCCGGATCCCGGCGGACGGTGCCGCTGTTCGTGCGCGACCGGGCCGTGGCCGAGGCCGGGTTCGCCGCGCCCAACCGGCTGGCGTTCCTCGCCGACTGTCTGCGGGATCTCGACGCGGGTCTGCGGGCCCGGGGCGGGCGGCTCGTGGTCCGCTCCGGGGACCTGGTGGAAGAGGTGTGCCGGGTGGCCGCCGAGGCGGGCGTCGGCGAGGTGCATGTGTCGGCCGACGTGAGCGCGTACGCGCAGCGCCGCGAGGAGCGACTGCGGCGCGCGCTGGAGGGGGCGGGCGTACGCCTGCACGTGCACGACACGGTGACGACCGCGGTCGCGCCCGGCGTGCTGACTCCGGCCGCGTCGGACCACTTCGCCGTGTTCACGCCGTACTTCCGGCACTGGTCGCGGCAGCCGCTGCGCGACGCGCTCGGCGCGCCCCGGACCGTGCGGGTACCGGAGGACGTCGTCTCCGAGCCGCTGCCCTCGTACCGGGGCCCGGTGCCGGGCGGGGAGAGCGGGGGTCGCGCGCGGCTCGCCGGCTGGCTGCGCGACGGCATCGCCGTGTACGCGGACCGGCACGACGACCTGGCCGGCGACGCGACGTCCCGGCTCTCGCCCCATCTGCACTTCGGCACCGTCTCCCCCGTCGAACTCGTGCACCGGGCGCGGGCCGTGGGCGGCCCGGGCGCCGAGGCCTTCGTGCGGCAGCTCGCGTGGCGCGACTTCCACCGCCAGGTGCTGGCCGCACGGCCGGACGCGGCCGCCGCCGACTACCGCCCCCGGCGGGATCGTTGGCGTACGGAGCGGACGGCGGGCGCGGACATCGAGGCGTGGCGGGAGGGCCGTACCGGCTATCCGGTCGTGGACGCGGCGATGCGGCAGCTGCGCGAGGAGGGCTGGATGCACAACCGGGGCCGGCTGCTGACCGCGAGTTTCCTCACCAAGACGCTGTACGTCGACTGGCGGATCGGCGCCCGGCACTTCCTGGACCTGCTGGTCGACGGGGATGTGGCCAACAACCAGCTCAACTGGCAGTGGACGGCGGGCACCGGCACCGATTCCCGGCCCAACCGGGTTCTCAACCCCGTCGCCCAGGCGCGGCGGTACGACCCGGACGGGGCGTATGTCCGGCGCTGGGTGCCCGAGTTGGCGGGGGTCGCGGGCGGGGCGGTGCACGAGCCGTGGCGACTGCGGGGCCCGGACCGGGCGGCGGCGGCCGGTTACCCGGATCGGGTCGTCGACCTCTCCGACGGGCTCGCGCGCTTCAGGAGGGGGCGGGGGCTCGGCCTCGGACCCGGATGAATTCCGTCCGCCCGGCGCGCCGCGCTCACTCGTGCAGGGGCAGGAGCGCGGGTCGTTTCGCGGTGCGGCCGTCGCCGGAGGAGCGGCCGCGCAGGCGTCGGCCGACCCAGGGGCCCAGGAATCCGGCGGCCCAGCGCAGTTCGCCGAGGCCGGCCCGCGGACCGGACCGGACGGGGTGCGGCGGGGCGGGCAGCGGGTGGGTCCAGGAGTCGTCGCTGCCCGGCAGGCCGAGGGCGTGGGCGACGGCGGCGGCGATCCGTTCGTGACCGAGCGGGGAGGCGTGCAGCCGGTCCGGGCTCCACAGCCGCGGGTCGGTGACCACGGTGTGCCGGCCGGCGTCGGCGACGACCACGTCGTGCCGCTGGGCCGCCTCCCGGATGCGGGCGTTCAGGGCGAGGACCCGCGGGGCGAGGGGCCGGGCGAGCGGGATCAGCCGGGTGGGGTCCGGGAAGGTGACGGTGGCGACGCGGGCGCCCTGTCCGGTCAGCGCGGCGAACGTGGCCTCCAGGTGGCCGGCGACCTCGTCGGCGTCGAAGCGGGGGCGCAGCAGGTCGTTGACCCCGGCGACGACGGTGGCCAGGTCGGGACGCAGCGCGAGCGCCGGGCCGAGTTGCTCGGCGTGCACCTGGCCCGCCAGTCTGCCGCGCACGGCCAGGTTGGCGTACCCCAGGCCGGGGCTGTGGTCGGCGAGGCGCGCGGCGAACCGGTCGGCCCAGCCGCGCAGGCCGGTGCTGTCGTCGCCGTCGCCGAGCCCTTCGGTCTGGCTGTCGCCGAGGGCCACGTAACGCGTGTAGTGGACTTCCGTGCCGGACATGGGCAGCCCCCGTGCGGTGGGTGGAACGCGGGTGTGGAACCAGCAGCCCAGCCTACTCACTTTTTTGGCTATGCAGATAGGTGCCCAATAACACTCGATAGTGGTCGATATTCCCAGGGAACCCGATCCCCATTGGATTCCCTCGCCTCGCACGGCCTACGTTCACCTCGTAACAACCCGCGGAACCCCTCGGGACCCCTCACACACCGGGAGCAACACCATGGCCAGGATCCTCTTCGTGATCACCGGCGTCGACCACTGGACGCTCGCCGACGGCACGCAGCACGCCACCGGCTTCTGGGCCGAGGAGGCCGCCGCGCCCTACGAGGCGTTCCGGGCAGCCGGTCACGAGGTCGTCGTCGCCACGCCCGGCGGCGTCGTCCCGACGGTGGACAAGGGCAGCCTCGCCGCCGAGCTGAACGGCGGACAGGAGGGCGCCGACCGGATCGCCGCCACGCTCGCCGCGATGAGCGAACTGCGCGAGCCGATCCGCCTGGAGGATGTGGACCTCGGCGACTACGCGGCCGTCTTCTACCCCGGCGGGCACGGCCCGATGGAGGATCTGGCCGTCGACGCCGTGTCGGGCCGGCTCCTCGTGGACGCCCTCGACTCGGGCAGGCCGCTGGGCGTCGTCTGCCACGGCCCGGCCGCGCTCCTGGCCGCGGTGCGGGAGGACGGCGCCAACGCCTTCGCGGGCTACCGGGTCGCCGCGTTCACCAACGCCGAGGAGATCCAGGCGGGCTTCGGCGAGAAGGCCGCGTGGCTGCTCCAGGACCGGCTGGCCGAGGCGGGCGTCGACGTCCAGGTGGGTGAGCCGTGGGCGCCGAAGGTGGTCGTGGACCGCAACCTGGTCACCGGCCAGAACCCGGCCTCCTCCGCTCCGCTCGCCGTCGAGCTGCTGAAGCAGCTGGGCTGAAACCACGGGTGCGGGTGCGTCCCACCTCTACACATAAAAGCCGAATAAGCGCAGAATGAACATGCGCGGCACTTACCGCACACCGCACCGAAGCGGTCGGGCCCTGAAAGTCAAAGGAGACGAATCATGGCCAACGTCTCGCCCACCAGAGGTGACATGTCGACGCACCCCGATGTCTCCGAGATGCAGGCGCGGTACGCCCGCATGCTCGGTGGTCGTGATGTGGCGCTCGTGGACGGACCGGTGTTCCTGCTCGGTCTGTACTGCGCCGTGTCCCCGTGGATACTCCACTACACCGCCAGCCAGCCCGCGCTCGTGACCCACAACCTGATCGTGGGCATCGCGATCGGCCTGCTGGGCCTCGGATTCACCGCGGCTCCCGCCCGTATGTACGGCCTCAGTTGGGCCATGTGCGCGGCGGGCATCTGGATGATCATCGCGCCGTGGGTCGTCGGCGACAGCCCGGACGCGGGTGTCGCGGTCAACAACATCATCATCGGCGCCCTGGCCCTGATCCTGGGGCTGATGTGCACGGCCACGGCGGCGAAGAGCACGCCGACGCCGTAACCCCCGCCCACCACCCGGAAGACGGCCGGGTCGACCCGCACCCGCGGGCCGACCCGGCCGTTGCGCCGCGCCTGCCCCGCCGCGCCGTGCGCCTCAGCGGCCCGGGACCAGCCACGGCTCCTGGGGCAGCGTCCGGCCCGTCTCCAGGAGGGACTTGAGGTTGGACAGGACCGCGGGCCAGCCGCCCGAGACGTCGGCGAGTTCGCCCTCGTCGTTCAGATCCTCGTGGGTCACGGTGAGGCGGACGATGTCGGCGTGCGGCCGGATGTCGAAGGTGACCCGGGAGTGCCGGTCCGGCCGGCCCTCCTCGTCGGGCGCGGCCCAGGTGGTGACCAGCCGGGTCGGACGCTCGCTCTCGACGACGGCGCCGACGACGTCCGCGATGCCGGTGCCGTCCGTGCGGACGTGTTCCCAGCGGGAGCCGGGCCGCCAGTCGGAGACGTTGCTGTGGCCCCAGTAGGCGGCGGTCAGGTCGGCGTCGGTGAGCGCGTCCCAGACCCGCTCCGGCGTACTGGCGATGTAGGTGACATAGACGAAGGTGGGCTTGTCGGTCATGGCTTCCTCGGCTCGTCGTCCGACGTCGGAGAGCAGGCGCAGCCGCGGGCGCTCGAACTTGTCGATCCACCGCTCCTGCATCTCGTGGAGCGGGACCGGATTGAGGTAGTGCAACTTCTCCCGCCCCCGCCGCACCGTCACGACCAGGTGGGCGGCCTCCAGGACGGCCAGGTGCTGGGTCACGGACTGGCGCGCCATGTCGATGTGCGCGCACAGCTCGCCCAGGGTCTGCCCGTTGCGCTCGTGCAGCCGGTCCAGAAGCCGTCTGCGCGTGTCGTCGGCCAGCGCCTTGAAGGCCTTGTCCATGCCCGGGTCCGCCACCGGGTCGTCTTCTGATCGCACACCCAACGTTATGCAGGCAATTACCTGCATGTCAAGTGAGGGGCCCACTGACCAGGATCGCCGCATGGAGACCGACAAAAGCATGGAGACCAACAGCAGCTTCGTCGTGCCGCCCGCGCCGCTGCGGCTCGACGGGCCGGGGATCACGCTGCGCGAATGGACCGACGACGATCTCGAGGACCTGGTGGAGTTGTACGACGACCCCGAGATCGCCCGGTGGACCCCGGTCGTCTCGCCCTTCGACGCGGCGGCCGCCCGCGCCTACCTCGACCGGGCGCGCGGCAGCCGGGCCGAAGGACGGACGGCGCAGCTCGCCGTCACCACGGACGGCGGGCGCCCCAAGGGCGAGGTACTGCTGTTCCGCAGCACGGCCGACGAGCGGGACGCCGAACTCGCCTACGGGGTCGGCGCCGGACACCGCGGGCAGGGGCTCGCCGGCCGGGCGGTGCGTCTGATCACGGAACTCGCGGTGCGCGAACTGCGGCCGCGGCGCGTGGTGTTGTGCATCGAGCGCGGGAACGTCGCGAGTGAGGCGGTGGCCCGGGCGTGCGGGTTCGCGCTCGCGGACGACGCGCCCGTGGCCCGGCAGGCCAAGGGCCGGGAAGTCCTGCTGCGCACCTGGTCGCTCCGGCAGGACGACGGTGACCGGGAGTGACGGCCGTCGGGCGCGCGCACCGTGCGGAGGCCCTGCTCATCGGCGGCCGCGCCGGGGTCGGCAGGACGACGGTGGGCTGGGAGGCCTCCGGGGAACTACGCCGAGCCGGCCCAGGCGCTGTGGGGCGGCGCGCAAGGCACGGATGCCCGACGGCCGTGCGCCCGCCGACACCCTGCGGGTGGTGACCGACGGGCGCACAGTGATCGACATCGCGGCCGAGGTGCCGGCCGCCGCCGGGTGGGCCCCGGCCGGGTGGACCGACGCGGGGATCAGCTGACGTTGAGCGCGGTGTCGTCGATGACGAACGACGTCTGGAGGGTGGACCCCTCGACGCCGGTGAAGGTGATGGTGGACGTGGTGCCCGCCAGGGAGGCGAGGCTGAAGCTCTTCAGGGCATATCCACTGGCCGCGTCGAGGTTGGAGTAGGCGGCCAGGGTGGTGGATCCGGCGGTGACCGTCAGCTTGTCGTACGCGGTGCTGGTGGTGGTCTCGGCCGTGTCGATGTGCAGGTAGAAGCTGAGCGTGGCGGTGGTGCAGCCGCTCGGGACGGTCACCGTCTGGGACAGCGTGTCGGTGTGGGCGGAGCCGTAGCCGTCCAGCCAGGCCTTGTACGAGCCGGTGCGGGCCGCCTGGCTGCTGGAATTGGTGATGACGCCGCTGGTGGCGGTCCAGGTGGTGTTGCCGGACTCGAAGCCCTGGTTGCCGAGCAGTTGGGCGGCGGTGCAGGTGCCGTCGCCGCCGTCGTCCCCGCCGCCGCTGTCGCTTCCGCCGGCCAGCCACTCGGTGGCGTTGAGGGCGAGGGCCGCGTTGGTGGCGCCGGAGTCGTTCCAGCCGTCGTAGAGGGTGTTGCCGGACTGGCCGGTGTCGTCGTCGATGGGCGAGCTGTCACCCCAGAAGGCGACGCGGCCGCTGCCGAAGGTGCTGGTGGCGAAGAAGGCGCCGGTGTTGCCGGAGTAACCGGTGCGGTAGAGCAGGCCCTTGACGCTGGAGTTGTCGGCGGGCTTGAGGGTGGCCGTCGTGCCGCTGGCGATGAGGCTCTTGGTGACGGTGCCGAAGGAGCCGTGCAGGACGGGGTCGCTGCTGTCGCCGATGGCGCTCGGGTAGTCGGAGCTGATGCTCAGCGAGTCGATGGAGAAGCCGAACGGGTCGGTGGAGTCGACGCTGTTGTTGGTCATCAGGTCGTTGAGGATCTCGACCGCGTCCTCGCCGTCGTTGTTGCGGTCGGCGCCGGTGTGGTCGGAGACCATGAACAGGCCGCCGCCGTTCTTCACGAAGTTCATGATCGCCGTCTTCTCGGCGGTGGTGAACAGCGTGTTGGGCTCCGGGAGGACCAGCGTGTCGAAGTTCGACAGGTCGGTCGTCGACGTGCCGCCGTAGGTGAGGGCGCCGGTGGCCGTCTCGAGGCTGTAGTCGCCGGTCTTCTGGAGCGCGACGCCCCAGGAGGAGATGGCGCCGGTCCAGTCGCTCTCGGAGGACGGCGAGGAGTCCTCGCCGAGCGGGTCGGGCTGGCTGGTGGAGATGATCCAGTCGGCGTTCCCGGCCGTCTCGGCGTGGCCGTTGTCGAACAGGATGCGGTGGGGGGTGGCCGCTTGCGCGGGCGTGGCGCTGGTGGAGACCTGGAGGGCGGCTCCGGTGACGAGCAGCCCGAGGCCGGCCAGGAGGGTGGTGACCTTACGGCGGGATCTCTGTGATCCGAGCATCCGGCGAACCTCCGTGGGGAAGGGGGGACACGAGGCGGGTGCGGGCGCCAAATCTGCGCGCGTAGACCCCGCATCGAAGGGTTCTACACGCGTGGAACGATTGAAAGGTACATGACATGACTGGCCCGTGAACATCAAAGGAGCGCAATAACGCGAGCAGAAATGCGGGCAGCGGTCGGCCGCGAAACGGAACGGACTGCCCCACCCTCCAGCGGGCACAAGCACTGCAATGGCGTCTCGCTCAGAAGCGGAGGGCGGAGATGGAGATCGACGGCATCATCAGTGCCATCTTCATCGGCATCATCATCGGCGCGCTGGGACGGCTCGTCGTCCCGGGCCGCCAGCGCATCGGCGTGCTGTGGACCATCGGCGTCGGCATCGTGGCCGCGCTGATCGGTTCGGCGCTCGCCACGGGGATCGGCGTGGACGACACCAAGGGCCCCGACTGGATCGAGTGGCTGATCCAGATCGGCCTGGCCGCAGTGGGCGTAGCGGCCCTGGACCGGTCGAAGGGACGCCGCTGACGGACGGCGGGAGCGACCGCCGACGTAACCGACGGCCGGTCGGCGGCACTTCCCGCGCAGCGCTCAGCGCGCGTACACGTACGGGGTCGTCGTGCTGACCGCGGCGAAGCCGAGGCGCTCCAGGATGGGGCGGCTCTGGGACGAGGCGTCGACCTGGAGATAGCGGTAGCCGCGCTCGGCGGCGATACGGGCGCGATGGGCGATCAGGGCACGGTAGACGCCGCGACCGCGCCAGCCCTCGACGGTACCGCCGCCCCACAGGCCGGCGAACCGCACTCCGGGGATCAGCTCCATCCGCGCCGAGCTCACCGGCACGTCCCCGGCCATCGCGAGAAGGGCGACAAGGGCGTCCGGGTCGTCGGCGAGGCGGGCGAGCAGAAGGTTCCGCAGCCAGGAACCGTCACGGCCGAAGGCCTTCTCGTTCGCCTCGACCATGAGCTCGACGCCCGCCCGGTCGGCGACCGGGACGATGCGGACGCCCTCCGGCGGTGCGACGTCGACCAGTTGATCGCTCGTCTCGCCGATCATCAGGGTCTCCTCCGGGTCGGCCGTGAAACCGGCCGCCGTGAGCCGTTGACCGAGGTCGGCGGGGCCGTCGTGGCCGTGCAGCTTCCACTCGAACTCGTGACCGAGCCCGGTGAAGTAGGCGATCTGCGCCGCGATCGCCGCGTCGGCCCCGACCGCATCCAGATCGGACCACAGGACGCCGCTCCAGCCGCCGTCGCCGCCGATGTGCCGGACCACGCCTCCGGTCCGTTCGACGCGGGCGTCGGAGCTCTCGGGGCGCGCGCCTTCGCGCATGTCCCGGTCGTACAGAGCGAGTACCGCGGCATGATCCATGCCTCCCACTCCAGCACCTCGGCGCGGGCCCCACAACGCAATTAGCGCCGCGCCACCGCCGCCAGATACGCGCTCAGCCGGTCACGGTTGCGGGCCAGGCAGTCGATCCGGGCCTGGATACGGTCGATGTGACCCTCCAGGAGGGCGGCGGTCTCGGGGGTCAGATGCTGCGCGGGCAGGACGATCTCGTCGGGCCCGGACAGGAACGGCAGGATCGTGCGGATCATCTCGGTGGTGAGGCCGGAGTCGAGCAGTCCGCGGATCTGCTGGACGTCCCGGACGGCCGCCTCCCCGTAGTCGCGGTAGCCGTTCTCGCCGCGGTCGGGGTGGAGCAGGTCCTGCTCCTCGTAGTAGCGCAGCAGCCGGGTGGGGACGCCGGTGCGGTGCGAGAGGTCGCCGATCTTCATGCCGCGCTCCGAAAAAGCCCTCGGCGACTCGTCAGCGGGCCGCCCTTGCCTTGACACTGATGTGAACGTTCGACCATGGTCGCATGTCCACCGCATCCATGGTCGAGGGCACCGCCGTGCCCGCTCCCCTGCCCTGGTCAGGGCTGCTCGCCCTGTCCACGGCCGCCTTCACCGCCGTGCTGACCGAGTTGCTGCCCGCCGGGCTGCTGCCCCGCATGGCGCCGGACCTCGGCGTGTCCGAGGCGCGGGTCGGCTTCCTGGTCACGGGGTACGCGGCGGCCTCGTTCGCGGCGGCGATCCCGGTGACCGCGCTGCTGCGCGGCCTGCCGCGCCGGCCGGTCCTGCTCGGCGCCCTGCTGGGCTTCGCGCTGAGCAACGCGGTGGTCGCGCTGTCGTCCTCGTACGGCGTCACCTTCGCGGCGCGGCTGGCGGCCGGTGTCCTGGGCGGCACGCTGTGGGCCATGCTCGCCGGGTACGCGGCCCGGATGGCGCCGGCCGAGCGGCGCGGCCGGGCGATCGCCGTCGTGCTCGCCGGCATCACGCTCGCACTGTCGCTGGGCGTGCCGGCCGGGACCGCGCTGGCCGGGGCGGTGGGCTGGCGGGCGGCGTTCGGCCTGGCGGCCGGTCTGGCGGTGCTGCTGGTGGGCTGGGTGCGGTGGCGGGTCCCGGACTTCCCCGGCGAGGCCCGGGGCGAGCGCGTGCCGCTCACGGGGGTGGCCGTGCTGCCGGGGCTCCCCGTGATCCTGTCCGTCACGCTGTTCCTGCTGCTGGGCCACCAGGTGATGTACACCTACATCGCCCCGTTCACCGAGCAGGCGGGCTTCGGGCGCACGGATGTGGTGCTGCTGGTGTTCGGGGCGTCCACGGTGGCCGGGATCTGGGCGACGGGCCTGCTCGTCGACCGGCGGCCGCGTGCCACGCTGCTCGGCGCGCTCGCCCTCTGCGCGGCGGTCATGCTCGCCCTCGGCCGCCACGCGGACGCGCCCGCCGTCCTGCTGGCGTCGGTCGCATTGTGGGGCGCGGCCTTCGGCGGGGCGCCGACGCTGATCCAGACGGCGCTGGTGCACGCCTCGGGGCCCGCCGCCTCGGACGTGGCGACCTCCCTGCAGACCACGGTCTACAACGCCGGCATCGCGGGCGGCTCGCTGACCGGGGGCGTCGTGCTGGAGAGATGGGGCGCGGGGGCTCTGCCCTGGACAGCGTTCCCGTTGATCGCGCTGGCTCTGACAGCGGTCGCGGTGGGCCGTCGGCACGCCTTTCCGGCGGTCCCGGGCCGACGGTCCCCCGGCGGCTGAGCACGGCCACAGGCCCCTGATCGACAGATCGACAGATCGACTGTGGAGCTGTTCGACGGGGCCTGCGGGCCGTCCTGCCGCCGGGACGGGAGCGGCTCAGCGCTCCGTGCGCGGGCGGAACCTTCGGTAGAGGGCCGCGCCGCCGAGCAGCATGGCCGTGCTGCCGACGAGGGCGGGCAGCGTGGCGTCGGCTCCCGTGCGGGCGAGCGAGGACACGTCGTCCGGCGCCGCGGCCTGGGCCGCCAGGGCAGGGGCCTGCGGGTTGGCCTTCGGACCCGGGTGCTGGGGCTCCATGGGTGGGTCGTGCCGGATCGGCAGCTCGGGTTCGGCGGGCTGCTCGGGCTCGGCGGGTTCCTCGCCGGACACGTTGACGGACTCGTTGCCGAACGCCGGGTTCGCGATGCCGACGACGTTCACGCTGTTGCCGCTGACGTTCACCGGGAGCTGGACCGGCAGCTGGACACCGTTGCCGGAGACGACGCCCGGCGAGTCCTGCGTGCCGCCCTGCGCGGTGGCGCCGCCCTCGGAGCTCGCGCCGGACGCCCCGGGCGCGGCGGCCTTGCCCACGTCGGCGCAGGTGTTGCCGGCGGCGGGGTTCAGCACGCCCACCACGTTCACCGTGTTCCCGCACAGGTTCACCGGGAGGTGCACCGGCAGTTGGACACCGTTGCCGGAGATCAGCCCGGGCGAGCCGGCCGCGGAGCCGTTCGCCGCCGAGTCGGCGTGTGCGGGCAGTGTCACAGCCATCGCGCCGGAGACTGCGGCGACGGCCAGCACACCGGTTCGGGTAACCCGTCTCATGGGGTCCCTGCCTTCCAGACATGAATCGCGGGCACTCGCCCGCACCCGTTAGAACGCCGACGAACCATCCGGGTTATGCCAGAACGCCCTTTCGCACCGTTCTCCCGCCCGGAGGCGGGTCACGGGGAGGCCGCTTATCGTGATCGAGGGCGCCGCCGCGGACCGCTGCGCGCGTCCCTGGAGGCGCTGATGCTGGCCAAGCTGTCGACGCGGCCCGGGCTGCGAAGCCGCGCGCTCGCCGTGACCGCCGCACTGACCCTGCTGATGCTGGGCGCGGGCCTGCCGACGGCCACCGCGAGCCGCGACGGCGACGCGGACGACCGCCTTGATCTGTCCCGGTTCTACGGTCAGAAGGTCGCCTGGTCGGCGTGCAAGGGCGAGGGCATGCCCGACGACATGCAGTGCGCCAAGCTGACGGTCCCCGTCGACTACGCCCACCCGAAGAAGGGCACGCTCGACCTGGCGCTCGCCCGCTACCGGGCCACGGGCGACAGGCGTGGCTCGGTGGTGCTCAACTTCGGCGGTCCCGGCGGTCCGGGCGTCCCTGAACTCGCCTACGGGGGCAAGGAGTTCATGGATCTTACCGACGGCTACGACGTGGTCACGTTCGATCCCCGGGGCGTCGGCCGCTCCTCCCCCGTCAGCTGCGGGGAGGGGGAGGAGAGCGGGCTCGCCTCGCTGGACGACGACTCGGCGCTCTCCGATCCCCGCGCGCTCCTCGCCCGGCTGAAGCAGGCGGCCGCCGACTGCACCGAGCACTCCGGGCCGGTCCTGCCGCACATAGGCACCGTCGACGCGGCCCGGGACCTGGAAGTGATGCGGCAGGCGCTCCGCGACAAGAAGCTCAACTACCTCGGCTTCTCGTACGGCAGCCGACTCGGCGCGGTCTACGCCGCGCAGTTCCCCGACAAGGTGGGCCGGGTGGTCCTGGACGGCGTCGACACGCTGACGGAGCCGCTCACCGAGCAGGGGATCGTGGGCGCGCGCGGGCAGCAGGTGGCCCTGGACGACTTCGTCGGCTGGTGCGTGAAGGACATCGCCTGCCCGTTCGGCCAGGATCCGCGCGTGGCCCGCCAGGAGGTCGTGCGGCTCGTCCGCTCGCTCGACGAGGATCCGCTGCCGACCGACTTCGGCGGCGACCTCACCGGCCAGGACCTCGTCGGTGCCCTCGGACAGGGGCTGTACAGCAGGGAGCTGTGGCCGCTGCTGGAACGGGCGCTGGCCCAGCTGATCGAGAGCGGCGACGCCAACGGGGTCCTGGGTTTCACGGGCGGCGGCTTCGCCCTCCCACTCCCGTTCTCGCTCCGGACGCCGCTGCGGGCGCCGCACGCGATGTCGCTGCGGGCGGCCGTCCGCGACGAGCCCGCCCCCGGTGCGCTCGTCGACGCGGAGGACGTCCCCCTCGACAACCTGCCCGCCGCGCTGATGGCGATCAACTGCGCGGACGACCCGGACCGCCCCACCGCGGAGCAGATCACCGCGGACCTCCAGCGGCTGCGGGCCGCGTACGACAAGGCGTCCCCGGTCTTCGGCCGGTACCGCCTCACCGAGGTCCTGATGTGCTACGGCCGCCCCAAGGGCACGGACTTCATCCGCGCCAAGGTGAAGGACCTCGACGCCCCGAAAATGCTCCTGGTCGGCACCCGCGGCGACCCGGCCACGCCGTACCGCTGGACCGAGGAGACGGCGAAGCGCCTCGGCTCCTCGGCCGTGGTGCTCGACAACAAGGGCGAGGGCCACACCGCGTACGGGTCGTCCAGGTGCGTGCACCGCAAGGTCGACGACTTCCTGCTGTACGGCTCCCTCCCGCCGAACGGCAGTTCGTGCGGGCCCGAAGAGGACGACGGCTGAGTGCGCCGCTTCCTGCCGCTGCTGCTCGTCGCCCTCACCGCGGCCGGGGCGACGGTCGCCTCGATCGCCCTGTCGGCCCGGTGGTGGCTCGCGGCCGGGCCGCTGCTGGCGCTGACCTGCCTGGGCGCCCACGACCTGCTCCAGCGCCGACGCTCCCTCCCCCGCAACTACCCCCTTCTCGCGCATCTGCGCCATCGGACGGAACGGACCCGGGACACCGAAACAGCAGAGGAGGCGGACGAGTTCCTGGTGCCGTCACTGCGCCCGGTCCACGCGGCCGAGGAGCCGCCGGTGGTACGCGTGGGCGGGCCCGACTGCCGGCTGCCGTACGACATGGCGCTGCTGAACGTGTCCGCGATGAGCTTCGGGTCGCTGTCGGCGCAGGCGGTCCTCGCCCTCAACCGGGGTGCGGCGCTGGGCCGTTTCGCGCAGGACACCGGGGAGGGCGGGCTGTCCGAGTACCACCTGCGGGGCGGCGGGGACCTCGTCTGGGAGATCGGATCGGGGTACTTCGGCTGCCGCGACGCCGACGGCGGTTTCGACGCGCGGGAGTTCGCCGACAAGGCGGCGCTGCCCGAGGTGAGGTGCGTGTCGTTGAAGCTGTCCCAGGGGTCGGCCCCCGGAAGCGGCGGGGTGCTGCCGGGGGTGAAGGTGAGCGCCGAGGTCGCGCGGGAGCGGAGGGTTGCGGAGGGCGTGACGGTGCTGTCGCCGTCCTGCCACCGGGAGTTCTCGACGCCGCGGGATCTGGTGCTGTTCCTGGCCCGGCTGCGGGAACTGGCGGGCGGCAAGCCGACCGGGTTCAAGCTGTGCGTGGGGTCTCGGCGGGAGTTCCTCGCGCTCTGCCGGGCGATGGCGGCGGAGGGGGTGACACCGGACTTCGTGGTCGTGGACGGCTCGGAGGGCGGCACGGGTTCCGGGCCGACGGAGTTCGCCGGGCGGCTCGGCATGCCGCTCACCCCGGGGCTGATCACCGTGCACAACGCCCTGGTCGGCGTCGGGCTCCGGGACCGGATGCGGATCGGGGCGAGCGGCAGGGTGGCCACGGGCGCGGACATCGTCAGACGTCTCGCACAGGGCGCCGACTACACGAACGCGGCCCGCGCGATGATGCTCGCCCTCGGCTGCGTCCGGGCCCGGCGCTGCCACACCGGGGCCTGCCCGGCCGGCGTCGCGACTCAGGACCCGTCGCGGGCACGTGCGTTGAACGTCGCCGACAAGGCCCGACGGGTCCGGGACTACCAGCGGGAGACGGTCCGCGACGCCGTGCGGATCATGGCCGCGATGGGCGTCCGCGAGCCCGACGAGCTCACCCCCGCCCACCTGGTCCGCAGGGCCGGGCCGGGCCTGCCGGTCTCGTACGCGGAGCTGTACGACTGGCTGGCGCCGGGCGAACTCCTCGCCGGGCCGCCGCAGTCCTGGGCGGCGGACTGGAAGGCCGCGACCCCGGACAGCTTCGGCTGAGGACCGCGCACGGGCGGCCGCTACGGCTCGACGGACACGAAAGCGTCGATCGCCGCCGTCAGTTCGGCCGGCTTCTCGACGGGGAGTTCGTGGCCGGCGTCGAGGATGCGGACGACCGCGTCCGGATAGGCCTTGGCCATCCGCAGCATCTGCCCCACCGGGAGCTGGATGTCGTGGTAGCCGTGGATCATCAGGGTCGGGGCCTGGATCTCCCCGACCCGGTCCAGCACGTCGAAGGCCCGCATGGCGCCGTACAGCGTCATGACCACCTCGCGCGGGGTGTCCGCGGATGCCTTGACGTACGCGCGGATCTCGTCGCGGGGGTAGCCCGGTGCGAAGGCGCGCTGGATGTTGGCGGCGACGAACAGCTTGAACGGGACGAGGGTGGAGGCACCCATCAGCAGGCCCCGGCCCCGGCTGTAGGTCATCCGGCCGATGGAGCTCACCAGCACCATGCGCTCGACCCGTTCGGGGTGGGAGAGCGCGACGGTCTGCGAGATCATCCCGCCCATCGAGTGGCCGACCGGCACGAACCGTTCGATCTCCAGGTGGTCGAGGAGGGCGAGGATGTCCTTCGCCAGTTCCGCGACCGTCCTCACCCCCGCCCCGCTGCTCTCGCCGTGCCCGCGCAGGTCGAGGCGGATCACCCGGCGCCGCCGGGCGAAGTGCGCCAGCTGGTGGTCCCAGCGGTGCCGGTTCGCGGTCCAACCGTGCACGAACACCAGGGGCACGCCGTCGCCGTCGCGCGGGCCCTCGTCGTCGTACGTCAGTGCTGCGCCGTCGACTTCGAGCTGCGGCATGGGTGCCTCCTGCGGTGCGGTCCCGGTTACTGACGCGTACGGTAACCGGCGGCGGGGGTCGCCGTCACCGTCGTCCGACGAGAAAGAATCCCGGCGGTGCCCCGCGGACGAATCGGACCTATCGTGCTCATATGGAGCACGCACTCAGCCCCGCGACCCTCTCCGAACTGCGCCGCCCGCGCCCCTATCCCGCAGTGTCCGTGCTGACGCCGACCCATCGCCGGGAACCCGAGAACACCCAGGACCGGGTCCGGTTGCGCAATGTCGTGGCCGAGGCGAAGAAACAGCTGGACGCCGACCCCGCGGTCACCCGCGAGCGGCGCGCCGACGTCGCCGACCAGCTCGACCGGGCGCTCGCCGAGGTCGATCTGGCGCACACCGAGGACGGCCTGGTCATCTACGCGGCCCCGGGCGAGCACCAGGTGTGGTCCCTGGCCCGTGCCGTCCCCGAGCGCGTCGTCTTCTCCGACACCTTCCTGACCCGCAACCTGGTCTCCGCGCAGGCCGCGGAACGGCCGTTCTGGGTGCTGTCGGTCTCTGCCGACCGCGTCACGCTGTGGAACGGCGGCGCCGACCGGGTCGCCGAGGCGGCCGACAGCGGCTTCCCGCTGACCAGAAGCCGGGAGAACTTCGACGCCGAGCGCCAGGAGCGGATCGGCGACCTGCCCAGCACCTTCCGCGACGAGGGCACCCGCCACTTCCTGCGCGACGCCGACACCGCCGTGGGCAGACTGCTGCGCGAGGACCCGCGACCGCTGTACGTCACCGGCGAGCAGGCGGCGCTGTCGGCCCTGGACGAGCTGGGCACGGTCACCCGGGACGCGGTGCACATCGCGCACGGCGGGCTCTCGCACGGCACGCCGGACGCCGTCTGGCAGGCGGTGCGCCCGCTGCTCGACGCGGAGGTCCGCCGGGACACCGCGGCCGTCGCCCGCGAACTCGACTCGGCCCGCGGCCACAAGACGTTCGCGGCCGGCGTCGACGAGCTCTGGCAGAGCTCGCGGGACGGCCGGGTCCGGCTGCTGGCCGTCGAGGAGAACTACCGCGTCACGGTCCGCGACGACGGGGATCATCTCGTCCCGGCCGTGAGCGGCGACCTCGACGCCCGCGACGACATCGTGGACGAGATCGTCGAGCAGTGTCTGGAGACGGGCGCCGAGGTGCGCTTCGTGCCCGACGGCACCCTGCGCGACGCGGACGGGATCGCGGGGGTGCTGCGGTACTGACGCTTTTTCCCGGCGGCGTACGCTACGGCGTGATCGTCCGCCGGGAGGGAGAGCGCGCGTGGGTGACCTGCTGGGCGTGGCCGTGCTGGGCGCCGGGCACATGGGCGCCGACCACATACGCCGCCTCGACGGCGTGGTGAGCGGAGCCAGGGTCGTCGCCGTGGCCGATCCGGACGCCGCGCACGCCGAGGAGGCCGTGGCCGGCATCGGATCGGCGACGGTCCACACGGAGGCGGCTGCCGCGCTCGACGCGCCCGGCGTCGAGGCCGTGCTGATCGCCTCGCCCGGTCCGGCGCACGAGGAGGCGCTGCTCGCGGCGTTCGCCCGCGGCCTTCCGGTGCTGTGCGAGAAGCCGATGGCGCCGGACTCGGCCGGGGCGCTGCGGGTGCTGGAGGCGGAGGCCCGGCTGGGGCGGCGGCTGGCGCAGGTCGGGTTCATGCGCCGCTACGACGCCGAGTACCGCAGGCTCAAGGCCCTGCTGGACGACGGGCGGCTCGGGCGGCCGCTGATGCTGCACTGTGTGCACCGCAACGTCTCCTCGCCGCCGGACTTCACCAGCGCGATGCTGGTCGACAGTTCGGTGTCGCACGAGATCGACGCGGCCCGCTGGCTGCTCGGCCAGGAGCTGACCGCCGTCACCGTGCTGCGTCCGCGCCCCTCGTCGAACGCCCCGCAGGGCCTGCTGGACCCTCAGTTCGTGCTCTTCGAGACCGACGGGGGCGCCCTGGTCGACGTGGAGGTCTTCGTCAACTGCGGCTTCGGGTACCAGGTGCGCTGCGAGGCCGTGTGCGAGTCGGGCAGCGCGCGTGTCGGCGACGATCACGGGATGCTCGTCACCACGCGGGGCGCGGCCGGCGCGGAGGTGCCCCAGGACTACCTGGTGCGGTTCGTGGACGCCTACGACCGCCAGGTGCAGGCATGGGTCGACGCCGCCCGGCGGGGCCGGGTCACCGGCCCGAGCGTGTGGGACGGCTATGCGGCCTCCGTCGTCGCCGAGGCGGGGGTCCGGTCCCTGGAGAGCGGCGGGCGCGTCGCCGTCGAACTCGCCCCGCGTCCCGGCCTGTACGCCGGGGGCGGCTCCTGACACCGGGCGGGCCTCAGACGTTGCCGAGCAGGGCCTGCAGCCCCTGGTCGACCGCGGCGCCGACGTCCTCCCGGCCCGCCGCGACCACCGCGTAACTGCGCAGCAGGAAACGGCGCAGGGCGCCGCTGTCGAACTGGAGCAGGGCCATCCCCAGCGGGGAGTGGAACTCCATCACCGTACGGTCCGGCCCGCAGGGCCAGATGTGCACGTCTCCGCTCCCGGCCGGGCCGCTCATGCCCTGCTCCAGCAGGGCACGGGCGAAGGTCCAGGTGACCGCCTCGCCGGCGAGGGAGACCTCCGACGGGAAGTCGACGTGCACGGCGAAGGGGTCGTCGGCGTCGTAGCGGAGCGTGGCGGGCACGGGCAGCTCCTGGTCCTCCGCGGTGATCAAGCTGGCGCGGACGGGTTGTTCAAGAGTGATGTCCATGCATGTACGACCTCATAGAGGCGCTTTGCATTACGCGAAACCGGGATCGAATTCATGTGACCTGCATCACACGGGTAGACCTATGGAACATAAAGCCGTAGAACGCGAGCCCGACAGTCACCTCGCCCCCCTCAGGTGTCCCCCAAGTCACGTACGTCACCTACGACTTGACCTCCCCCGGGCGCTCACGACCCACCCCTCACCGCCCCTCCGTGAGGACACTGGCATATGCCGGAAGCATCACCGAATCGTGTGTTGCCAAATCCCTTACAGGGTGTCTCGGGCTGTGCAACAGTCGTAACGGCCCTTGCGTCAGCCTTCGTCGTACCGTTCCCGCATCGGAGTGCGTCATGCCGCCCCATGTCTCTGCGGACCGCTCAGCCGCCCAGCCGCCAGGGCGCGGCTCGGTCGACGCGCTGATCACCCAGACACGACGGCTCAAGGGCGACATGGACGCGGTACGGCAGAACGCGCAGGACGACGGAACGGACCCGCAGGGCCGCTGGCAGCGTGCGCTCTACGATCTCGCGCTGCACCAACTCGACGACCTCGACGCCCACTTGGCCGAGCTGCGGGACGGCCCGCCGCCGGTGCCGGCCGCGGCGCCCGCGACCGCCCGGCGCGAGTCGCTGCTCAGCCGGGTCGGCAGCGCCGAGTGGAACCTGATGACGGACGAGGCCGTGTGGTCCGAGGAGCTCTACCGGATCCTCGGCCGCGACCCCGCCGCTCCCCCGCTCACCCTCGACGAACTGCCCTCGCTCGTCCTCGAGGAGGACCGGCCGAAGCTCACGGCGATGGTCACGGACTGCCTGATCGACGCCCGGCCGATCGACGGGGAGTTCCGTGTGGTCCGCCCGGCCGGCGAGCCGCGCACCGTGCACATGATGGGCGAGCCCGTGCTCGACGCCGAGGGCGGCACCGTCTCGATGTGGGCCGTCCTGCGGGACGTGAGCGAGGTGCGCCGCAGCCAGCGCACGGTGCGCGAGAGCCGTGACTCGCTCCAGCGCCAGCGCCACCGGGCGCAGACCGAGCACCGGCTCGCGGTCGAACTGCAGGAGGCCGTCCTGCCGCCGTGGCGCGGCTCCGTGCGCCTGCCGCACCAGGGCCCCCGCTCGCTCGACCTCGCCGCGCACTACCTGCCCGCCGCGACGACCTCGCTGATCGGCGGCGACTGGTACGACGCCCTGGAACTCTCCGACGGCCAGACACTGCTCAGCGTCGGCGACCTCACCGGACACGGCCCGGCCGTCACCTCGACCACGGCGATGATGCTGGGCGCCCTGCGCGGCATGGCCATGGCGGGCACCGGCCCGGCCCAACTGATGTCCTGGCTCAACCAGTTACTGGACGCCGCCGTCCAGCCGGCCCTGGGCAGCGCCGTCTGCTGCCGCTACCGGCCGGACACCCGCACCCTGGCATGGGCGCAGGCCGGACACCCCGCCCCGCTGCTGTTCCGCGACGGGACGGGGCGCCGGCTGACCGCACCGGAGGGCGTGCTCCTCGGAGCCACCGCACACGCCGCCTACGGGCAGGCCGAAGAGACCCTCGAAGCAGGCGACCTGCTCCTGCTGCACACCGACGGACTCGCGCCCGCCGAACAGCTCCTCGCCCTGGCCCCCCGGCTGGACGGTCCGCGCACCGCACAGGACTGCATACGGATCGTCCTGGAGGAATGCGACCAGGCCGAACGCGCGGACGACGCCTGTGTGCTCGTCGCCCGGGTCACCAGGTGAACCTCACATCGTGAGCCCCACGAGCCTCACGTCCGGACGCTGTTGCCCGACCTGCCCCCCTTCTGCTTCGGCAGGGCCAGCCTGATCTCCTCGCGCAGCTCGCTGATCCTCGGGTAGTTGGCGTACTCCGCGGTGAGCCGGTACATCTGGCTCAGCCGGTCCCAGGTGCGCCGGGAGGAGTTCGACCCCATCGCCATCAGGGCCAACCGCGCGAACCGGTCCGCCTGTTCGGGGTCGTCCGCGATGAAGCAGGCGGACGCCATGGACAGATGGTCGAAGATCTTCGACCGCTCGCGCCCGTCTACGCGCAGCGCGAGGGCCTTCTCCGCGTAGTGCTGGGCGTGCACGGCGGCCTGCGGGTCGAACTCGGCCAGCGTGCGGTACGCCAGGGCCTGCATGCCGTACAGATCCTCGTCCCGGAAGGTCTGCATCCAGGACGGCGGTGTCACGTCGCCCTTGTCGGAGACGAAGAGGTCCTCCGCCCGGCCGAGGGTGCGGCGCATGGCCTGCCCCTTGCCCATCGACGCCTGCGCCCAGGCCTCGATGGTGTGGAACATCGCCCGGGTGCGCGGCAGCACCTCGCCGCCGGCCCCGGACTGGGCCAGTTTCATCAGGTCGAGGGCGTCGTCCGGCCGGCCGAGGTGGACCATCTGACGGGCCGCCCGGGAGAGCGCCTCGCCGGCCCTCGGCCGGTCACCGCCCTCGCGTGCGGCATGGGCGGCGATGACGAAGTACTTCTGGGCTGTGGGCTCCAGGCCGATGTCGTGCGACATCCAGCCCGCGAGCACGGCGAGGTTGGCCGCGACGCCCCACAGGCGCCGCTGGAGATGGGTCGGATGGTGGTAGGCGAGGATGCCGCCCACCTCGTTGAGCTGTCCCACGACGGCCTTGCGTTGCAGCCCGCCCCCGCGGGCCGCGTCCCAGGCTCGGAACACCTCGACCGAGCGCTCGAGTTCGTCGACCTCCTCCGTTCCGATGGGGGCCGCCTCGTAGCGGTCGAGCCCAGCGGGGTCGGCATGATGGAGGTGGGGATGGTCGATGACGGTAGCGTCGGCGGAGAGGGTGGGGTCGGTGTGGAGCCACTCGTACATGGCACTGCTGAGAGCTGATCCCGCGGCGAGCGCGGCACCCGCGCCCACCAAGCCGCGTCGGTTGAGCATGAGGTCCATTCCCGTGAATTCGGTGAGGACCGCAGCAGTCCGTTCGGGCGCCCACGGCACACCGTCGGGATGATCGACACTCCCGCCGCCGGGCCGTTTCCCTGTACGCCCGTGCCGGACCAGACCGAGGTCCTCGATGGTCACGACACGGCCGAGACGCTCGGTGAACAGAGCCGCCAGCACCCGCGGCACCGGATCGCGCGGGGTCTCTCCCGTGTCGATCCACCGCCGCACCCGGGAGGTGTCGGTCGACAGTTGGGGGTGGCCCATGGCCGCCGCCTGCCGGTTGACCAGCCTCGCGAGTTCACCCTTGGACCAGCCGGCCAGGCCGAACAGATCCGAGAGGCGGGTGTTGGGTTGTCCGCTCACGTCAAGCCCCCAGGTTCTCGGCTGAGTTGACAGTAGCCCCGGGAAAGTTGCCGGGCGACTATTCGCCAGGGTTCGCCAGGGTTCGCCAGATGGTGTGCCACCGGGCGATGGGTGTCAGGTAGGAAAGCGCCACCCCGACCCGGTCGCCGAGGGACACTCCCCAGGGTGCACCCGGGTGGACCGGTCGGGGCAGCGTTCTGACGTCCGGCACACGAAGGGATCTGTTTCTCCCATGTACGCAGCATCGTCCTCCGTGTCCGCCCCGCCCCGGTCGCTGCACTCCCGCCCGGGCGGCGGCGGCCCCTACCTCGACCCCGCGCGGTCGGCGGGCCCCGCGCTCGGCGCGGGTCTGACCCGGCGCCCCGCGGGGCTCGGCACGCAACCGCTCAGCGGAAGACTCGACCTGTCCGGCCCTCAGGGCGCCCAGCTGCGCACGGCGATCGCTTCGGTGCACCGGATCTGCCCGGAGTTCGCCCCGGTCCAGGTGCTGCGGCGCAGCGGCCGCTCGGTGCTCCTGGTCGGCACGACAGGACGCAGTACGGCTGTCGCCAAGTGTTTACTGGACCACTCCCCCGTGTGGGCGGAGCGGATCCGGCACGAAATAGCCGCGTACCGCACGTTCGTCCGGCACCGCCCCCCGGTGCGGGCGCCGAGACTGATCGCGGCGGACCCGGACAACTGCACACTGGTGATCGAGCGGATGCCCGGGCGCGTGGCGGCACTCCAGCGGCACCCCACCGAGGCCCCGCCGCGGGCGGACGTGCGGGCGGCGCTCGGCGCGGTCTGCCGGCTCAACGCCTGGCGGCCGCCGGCGGGGGCGTTCGACGCGCCGCTCGACTACGCGGCCCGGATCTCCCGCTACCACGAGCTGGGTCTGCTCACCGACCGGGACCTCGGCGACCTCCAGAAGCTGCTGCACGGCATCGCGGCCACCGCGGGCCGGCAGGGCATGGGCCAGTTCTGCCACGGCGACGCCCTCCTGTCGAACATCCTTCTCTCACCGGCCGGTCCAGTGCTGGTGGATTGGGAGCACGCGGGCTGGTATCTGCCGGGCTACGACCTGGCGACGCTGTGGTCGGCACTGGGCGACGCGCCGGTGGCGCGCCGTCAGATCAGCCAGATCGCCCAGTCGGCGGGCCCGGCCTCGCGGGACGCCTTCCTGGTGAACCTGATGCTGGTCCTGACCCGTGAGATCCGTACCTACGAGACCGCCGTGCAGCGTTCGATGCACGACACGGCCCCGACAACCCCGGGGGCGGCCCACCCGGGCGCCGCGCCGTCCGGCGAGGAACAGCGCCTGCTGCTGCGGCGCCTGCACGACGACTGCCAGCTCGCCCGACGGGCGGTGCGAGCGGCGGTCGGCACTCGCTGAGGGGACGAAGGTCCGCGGTGCGCCCGAAC
>NZ_JBFAKW010000080.1:0-42094 GCF_040655955.1 Streptomyces sp. NPDC050263
CCCAGGTCATCCGTACGACAGGGGGCACACAGCCATACCGGACCCGGGGGCCAGGCGCCCCATTGCGGGGCCACGGAAAAGGTAACGGGGCCGGCCGTACCCGCGGATCAGGGAGCCGGGCTGACGGCCTGGAGCAGTCGGCCTTCCGGGTAGGCCAGGGCGGGCGCCGGAAGAGCGCCCTCGCGACCGCTGAGGAGAACCGTCACTGCGCCGAGGGCCGCCGTCTCGGGTTCCGTACGCGCGCCGATCCGGCGCAGTGCCTGCGCGGCCACCGCGCCCGCGGAGCCGTGCAGGACGAGCGGCGGCCGTCCGGGACGCTGCACGGCCGCCCGGATGCGGTCGGCGACCAGCTCGTAATGCGTGCAGCCCAGGACGACGGTCGTCACATCGTCGGGGGTGAGGGCGGCGGCCGCGGCGACCGCCGCGTCGATCGCCGACTCGTCCGCGTGCTCCACGGCCTCGGCCAGCCCCCAGCAGGGCACCTCGGCGACCGTGACACCGCCGGCGAAGTCCTCGATCAGGCCCCGCTGGTAGGGGCTGCCGGTGGTGGCGGGCGTGGCCCAGATCGCGACGGGGCCGCCGCCGGCCGCGGCCGGCTTGATCGCCGGGACGGTGCCGATCACCGGGACGGCGGGTTCCAGCAGGGCCCGCAGGGCCGACAGGGCGTGCACGGTCGCCGTGTTGCAGCCGATGATCAGGGCCTCGGGCCGGTACCTGGCCGCGGCCTCGGCGACGGCCACGGCCCGCGCGGTGAGATCCTGCGTGGTGCGCGCGCCCCAGGGCATGCCGTCGGGGTCGAGGGAGAGCACGAGATCGGCGTCGGGTCGCAGTCGCCGTACCGCGGCGGTGGCCGCCAGCAGACCGATTCCGGAGTCCATGAGCGCGATCTTCACCCGGCCACGATAGACGATGTGCTCTTGCGGCCGGGCCGGGTGGGGCAGACTGCGCGCGTGAGCGCCATCGCGTGGACCGCCGCCCTGTCCCTGGCCGCCTGGCTGTGGCTGCTGCTCTGTCAGGGCTTCTTCTGGCGCACGGACGTCAGGCTGCCCGCCCGCACGGAACCGCGGGAATGGCCGTCGGTCTGTGTCGTGGTCCCCGCGCGCGACGAGGCGGCGGTGCTGCCCGAGAGCCTGCCCTCGCTGCTCGCACAGGACTATCCGGGGCGGGCGGAGATCTTCCTCGTCGACGACGGCAGCCGCGACGGCACGGGCGAGCTGGCGCGCACTCTCGCCCGGCGGCACGGCGGGCTCCCGCTGACCGTGGACTCGCCGGGCGAACCGCCCGCGGGCTGGACCGGGAAGCTGTGGGCGGTGCGCCACGGAATCGGCCTGGCACGCGCGCGTGAGCCCGAGTACCTGCTCCTGACGGACGCCGACATCGCGCACGCCCCCGACAGCCTGCGGGAACTGGTGGCGGCTGCGCGCACCGGGGGCTTCGACGTCGTCTCGCAGATGGCCCGGCTGCGGGTGGAGAGCCTGTGGGAGCGGCTGGTGGTGCCGGCCTTCGTCTACTTCTTCGCGCAGCTCTACCCGTTCCGCCGGATCGGGCGGCGCGGGGGGCGGACGGCGGCCGCGGCGGGCGGCTGCGTCCTGCTGCGCGCCGAGGCGGCCGAGCGGGCGCGGATCCCGGACGCCATCCGGCAGGCCGTCATCGACGACGTGGCACTCGCGCGGGCCGTGAAGTCCCACGGCGGCCGCATCTGGCTGGGACTGGCCGACCGCGTCGACAGCGTGCGCCCGTATCCGAGGCTGCGCGACCTGTGGCGGATGGTGTCGCGCAGTGCCTACGCGCAGCTGCGGCACAACCCGCTGCTGCTGCTCGGCACGGTGCTCGGCCTCGCCCTGGTGTACCTGGTTCCGCCGCTCGCGCTGCTCGGCGGGCTCGCCGTCGGCAGCACGGCCACCGCGGTGTCGGGCGGGCTGGCGTGGCTGGTGATGACAGGGACCTATCTGCCCATGCTCCGCTACTGCCGTCAGCCGCTGTGGCTCGCCCCGCTGCTGCCGTTCACCGCGTTCCTGTACCTCCTGATGACGGTCGACTCCGCGGTCCAGCACTACCGGGGGCGCGGTGCGGCCTGGAAGGGCCGCACCTACGCACGTCCGGACGCCGTCGCCGACGAGGGCTGAGTCCGTCGGGAGACCCCTGGCTCACGGCCCCTTACTTACGGCCCGGCGTCCAGTTCATGCCCCACCCGTAGGCGTGGTCGACGGTCCGCTGCGGGCTCACCCCGCGCTCGGGCACCAGGTAGCGGGCCTCGCGCTGGACGACGAGGTCGCCGCCCTGGTTGGTGATCAGCGCGAGCGCGCAGACCGTCGACGGGACCGTGCACTCGTCCAGGGAGAAGTCGATCGGAGCGCCGTACTGGGGTTGCAGTGTGACCGTGGCGTGCAGGTCGGCGAAGGAACGGGCGCCCTCGTAGATGGTCACGAAGACGAGGATGCGCCGGAAGTCGGTCCGGTGGTCGAGGTTGACGGTGAGGTTCTCGCCGCTCGCCACGGCGCCGGTGCGGTCGTCGCCGTCGAGGTGGATGTAGGGCGGCTGGTGCAGGGCGCCGAAGGCGTTGCCGAGGGCCTGGACCACCCCCTTGCGGCCGTCGGCGAGCTCGAACAGGGCGCACAGGTCGAGGTCGAGGTCGTTGTGCAGGGCCATCGCCCGCCCGCGCTTGCTGCCCCACCCGGAGAACTGCTTGCGCACCTCCCAGTTGAGGTTCACGCGCAGGGCGCCCGAGGTGCCGCCCTGCTTGGCCAGGGACACCGAGGGTGCGGCCTTGGTGAGCGTCACCTTGGTCAGCCGGACCGGCGCGGCGGGCGGGGCCGGCGGCGCAGGGGGCGGGGCCTGGTGGACGGGCGGGGGCACGGTGGCCGGGAAAGCGGGCATGGTCGGCTGTTGCGACGGCGGTGGCTGAGGAGGCGCCTGCGGTGTCCGGGGCGTCGTCGGAGCGGAGGCGGGCGCGTGCTGCGGCTCGTCCACGGTGATCCCGAAGTCCGTGGCCAGCCCTTCGAGGCCGCTGCCGTAGCCCTGGCCTACGGCCCGGAACTTCCAGGCGCCCTGGCGGCGGTAGAACTCGCCCAGCACGAACGCCGTCTCGACCGTGGCGCCGGCGCTGTCGAACCGTGCCACGACCGTGCCCTGCGCAGCGTCCCGTACCTCGATGTAGAGGTCGGGGACGAGACCGAACGCACCGCCGTCCGTCGAGGCGGCCAGGACGATGGTCTCGATCGCGGGCTCCACGCGCGCGAGGTCGACGAGAAGGGTGTCGGTCACCCGGCCTCCGGCGTCGCGTTTGCCCTCGTGGCGGACGGCTCCGGAGGAATGGGCCGGCTGGTTGTAGAACACGAAGTCGGCGTCGGAACGGACCTTTCCGCCCACGAGCAGCAGCCCCGAGGCGTCCGCGTCCGGAACGCCCGGTCCCGAGCGCCAGCCCAATTCGACGCGCAGTGCCGTGGTCGGCACCGGAGCATTGGAACCCTTCGACATTGACATGTACGCCCCCATCGCGTGTCGTGCGCCAGGCGGCACACGCCCCGGCACCCCTCCGGTATGTCTACTCGGCCAACCTATTCCGCAGGACGGCGAACGCCCATGAGGAGCACAGGAACAGCGCTGGCCAACCCCTGGTAACCCGCCGGGAACTCGGCCTTTACACGATCTACAAGGCGATTGCCGTCCTTTTTTCCCACGTTCGCTCGCATTGGCGATCCAAGGTCACTGCCGACACGGAAAACAACCCTCTTATCGGTCTCCCCAACCAGCACATCGTGGGCTTAACTTATGTGCCATGACCTCCCCCCGCTCCACCTATGGCGGCGGCTACTACGCCTCCTTCCCGGACACTCCGATCTACGACTCGCTCGTGGCCGAGCGGGGGACCCCGCAGATCGCCCCGATCCGGGTCCCCGCCGCGTACGACATGGGCATGAGCGGCAGCAACCTGCCCGCGTTGCCGTCGGCGCTGCCCGCCCTCCCGGCGGGTCCGTCCCAGCAGCCCTACGGCTACCCGCAGGCGCAGCAGCCCTCGCCGCTCCAGCAGGCCCCGGCGGCGTACATCCCGCCGCAGGCCGGGCCGCCGCGCGGCTACCCCGGTCCCCAGGCGCAGCAGCAGCGCCCGGCGGGTCCCGGCACGGGCTACGAGGCGATGCGCCCGGCCGCTCCCCGGCCCGCCGCGCCGCAGTACCAGGAGCCGTACAACAACCAGCAGTACCGCGGCTACTGAGAAGCCGTCCGGGGTTGTCGGTGCCGCCTGGCAGGATGACCTCATGGGCACTGCGCACCTGCTGTCGATTCACGTCCATCCGGTCAAGGCGTTCCGGGGCCAGGAGCCCCGTACGGCCGTAGTGGAGCCCTGGGGGCTGGCCGGTGACCGGCGTTGGGCGCTGATCGACGACGGGGGAAAGGTCGTCACACAACGTCAGCAGCCGCGCCTCGCACTGGCCGCCGCCGAGCTTCTGCCCGGCGGCGGCGTGCGTCTGTCCGCGCCCGGTCTGCAGCCGCTGACCGTGTCGGTGCCCGAGCCGGTGGGCACGGTGTCGTTGCAGATCTTCCGCGACAAGGTGGAGGGGGTCCTCGCCGACGACGCCGCGCACGCCTGGTGCAGCGCCCACGTCGGCGCCGACGTACGGCTGGTGCACATGGACGACCCGGCGACGCGAAGGGCCGTGAACCCCGAGTACGCGCTGCCCGGCGAGACCGTCGCCTTCGCCGACGGATTTCCGCTGCTGGCCGCCGCCACCGCCTCCCTCGACGCCCTCAACGCCCTGATCGCCCGGGGCGAGCACGCCGAGGAGGGACCGCTGCCGATGAACCGTTTCCGGCCGAACCTGGTCGTGGCGGGCACCGAGGCCTGGGCCGAGGACGGCTGGTCGCGGCTCGTCGTCGGCGAGGTCGAGTTCCGGGTCGCCAAGCCGTGCGGCCGGTGTGTCGTGACCACCACCGACCAGGGCACCGCGGAGCGCGGCCGGGAACCCCTGCTCACCCTGGCCCGGCACCGGCGCCTGGGCGGCAAGCCGGTCTTCGGACAGAACCTGGTGCCCCTCTCCCGCGGCACGATCGCCGTCGGCGATCCGGTGCGCGTCGTCTCCTAGCGCACCTGCTTCTCCGCGCGAGCACGGCGGTCCGTGGGAACCCCCGCCCGGTCCTGAAGCGTTGGGATTGGGGGAGAAGTTCATGAGACGTCCCGAGCCTGGTGATTTCGCTCTCTCTTTCACCGGGCACGCGCGTGAACGGCTCCGCCGGGGGTTATCACGGAGCGGGGAAGGGGGGTGCGGAGGTGCGAGCGATCGGCGGAATCTGGCGCTGGCGACACAATCCGCTGCGCCGCAGGACGGATCTGGTCGAGGCGTGGGTGGCTCTGTCGGCCCTGCTCCTGATCCTCCTCGTCGCGCCGCTGGTGGGCTCCCTCGTGGGGGCGGTCGCGCAGGACGTCCTGCAGCGATCGGTGCGCGAGCAACGCGAGTCGCGCCACGAGGTCACGGCCACCGTGGTGCGGAAGGTGGACGGTTCGCCGCTGGAGGCGGATCCCGAGACCGCCACCGGCCGCGAGGCCCGCACCCGGGTCGTCGCGGACTGGACCGCACCGGACGGCAGCGCGCAGCACGGCACGGTCCTGGCGGGCCTCAAGACCCCGCACAGCGGCGACCACTTCGCGCTGTGGACGGACGGCCGCGGCCGCCCGACGGCCCGCCCGCTGGACTCCGCCACGGCCACGACGCACGCGGTGCTGGCCGGCTTCGGCACAGCCCTGCTCACCGCGGGCGCCGTCGAGGCCGGCCGACGGCTGATCGTCTGGCGCCTGGTCCGCCGCCGGTACGCCCGCCTGGACCAGGCATGGGACCGGGCGGGCCCCGACTGGGGCCGCGCCGGCACCGGCATCTGACGGCCTTTCGTCTCTGGTCAACCCACCACCCGCGCGCACGCTACGGTGGTCCGGCCGAACCATTCGGCATCAACCCGCGTACCACGAGGTGGGGGCACAGCAACGCCATGGCACAGGGCACGGTCCAGGTGACGCACACCGGCACATCGAGGTGGCGGCGCCGCACGGGTGAGTACGCATCGCTCGCCGCCGCCCTGGAGGCCGCGGCCGAGGGGGACGTCCTCACCATCGCTCCCGGCACCTACCGGGAGAACCTCGTCGTGCAGCGGTCGGTGACCCTGCGCGGCCCCGAGGGCTCCCCGGGTTCCGTGCGCCTGGCGCCGGTGGACGGAGTGCCGCTGACGGTGCGTGCCTCGGCCGTGGTGCAGGACCTGCACGTGGAGGGCCAGGACGCGGCCGCGCCCGCGGTGCTCGTCGAGGAGGGCACGCCCGAGCTGCTGGACCTGCGGATCGTCACGCGTTCCGCGGCGGGCATCGAGGTGCGCGGCAGCGCCCGCCCGACCGTCCGCAGGTGCACCGTCGACAACCCGGCGGGCATCGGCATCGCCGTGGTCGACGGCGGCGGCGGTGTCTTCGAGGAGTGCGAGGTCGTCGCGGCCGGTCAGGCGGGCGTCGCGGTGCGCGGCGGCGGCCACCCCCGGCTGGAGCGCTGCCGGGTGCACCACACCTCGGGCGCGGGCCTGAGCGCGACCGGCGACAACTCCGCCTTGGAGGCGGTGGGTTGCGAGGTCTACGAGGTCCGGGGCAGCGGCGTCCAGATCACCTCGCGGGCCGCCGCGCACCTCACCGACTGCGATGTGCACCGCACCACCGCCGACGGCGTCACCCTCGACACGGACGCGGTGCTCACGCTGGCCGACTGCCGGATCCACGACATCCCGGAGAACGCGGTCGATCTGCGTTCCCGCTCGGTGCTGACGCTGACCCGTACGACGGTGCGTCAGTTCGGGCGCAACGGGCTGTCGGTGTGGGACCCGGGCACGCGCGTGGACGCCAACCAGTGCGAGATCTTCGACAGCACCGGCGACTACCCGGCCGTCTGGGTCAGCGACGGCGCGACCGCGGTCCTCGACTCCTGCCGGGTGCACGACGTGCCGGACGCGCTGTTCGTCCTCGACCGCGGCTCCCGCGCGGACGTCGTCGACAGCGACCTCTTCCAGGTCCGCAACACGGCCGTGTCGGTGAGCGACGGCGCGACGGCCCAGCTCGACGACTGCCGGATCCGGGACGCGGCGACCGGCGCGTGGTTCCGCGACCACGGCAGCGGCGGCACCCTCAACAACTGCACCGTGGACAGCACGCAGACCGGCGTGATCGTCACCAAGGGCGCCGACCCCACCGTCGAGCGCTGCACGGTGGACTCCCCCGCCGAGGCCGGGTTCTATGTGTCGGCCGGCGGTCGCGGCAGCTTCCTGAACTGCCGGGTGACGAACAGCGGCGGCTACGGCTTCCACGTCATAGACGGCAGTCGTACGACGCTGCGCAAGTGCCGTACGGAGCGCTGTGCGCGGGGCGGCTACGAGTTCGCGGACGCCGGCGGCGACGCCGCGTCCGGTTCCGGTCCTGTGGTCGAGGACTGCACCAGCGACGAGAGCGCGGGCGTGCGGACGCCGGGCGCCTCGGCGGTCCCGGAGCCGGTCGTGCAGACGACCGCCCAGTCGGGGCTGCTCGGCGTGATCCCCGAGCAGCGCGCCACCGTGCCCGGGCCGCAGCCGTCCGCCGCCGAGCCGGAGATCTCGGTGCGGACCTCCAAGGACGTGCTCGGTGAGCTGGACACCCTGGTGGGCCTGGACAGCGTCAAGCGCGAGGTGCGGGCCCTCATCGACATGATCGAGGTCGGCCGGCGCCGTCAGCAGGCGGGGCTCAAGGCGGCGTCCGTCAAGCGGCATCTGGTCTTCACCGGCTCCCCCGGCACCGGAAAGACGACGGTCGCGCGCCTCTACGGCGAGATCCTCGCCTCTCTCCATGTCCTGGAGAAGGGCCATCTCGTGGAGGTGTCCCGGGTCGATCTGGTCGGCGAGCACATCGGCTCGACGGCGATCCGCACCCAGGAGGCCTTCCAACGGGCGCACGGCGGTGTGCTGTTCATCGACGAGGCGTACGCGCTGTCGCCGGAGGACGCGGGCCGGGACTTCGGCAAGGAGGCCATCGACACCCTCGTGAAGCTGATGGAGGACCACCGGGACGCCGTGGTCGTGATCGTCGCGGGCTACACGGCGGAGATGGAGCGGTTCCTCTCGGTCAACCCCGGTGTGGCGTCCCGTTTCTCCCGGACCATCACCTTCGGCGACTACGGCCCCGAGGAACTGCTGCGGATCGTGGAGCAGCAGGCCGAGGAGCACGAGTACCGGCTCGGCCCGGCCACCTCGGACGCCCTGTTGAAGTACTTCACCGACCTCCCGAAGGGTCCCGCGTTCGGCAACGGGCGCACCGCGCGGCAGACGTTCGAGGCGATGGTGGAGCGGCACGCGAGCCGCGTCGCGCACGTGGCGGAGCCGAGCAAGGACGACCTGACGCTGCTGTACGCGGAGGACCTGCCCGAGCTGCCCTGAGCGGAGGCGCCCCGCCCGCTCAGGCGCGCTGCACGGGAACCTCCGGTCGCAGTCGGGCCAGCAGCCGTTCGCGTTCCTCGGCGAACGCCGGGTCGGCCTGGTAGTCGGAGTGGCCCAGGACGGGCGCGGGCAGCGGGTGCGCCTCGGTGCGGCCGTACGCCAGCGGATCGGCGAGAGGCTCGCGGTCCACCTGCGGCCCGCAGTCGTCTCCGGACAGCCGCACCGGACCGCCGATGGGGTCGGTCGGCCGGTACAGGTTGCGCCAGCAGTCGATGTCCTCGTGCAGGGCGTCGAGCGCTTCGGGTCCGAAGTGGGCCGGGAACCAGCGGCCGTAGAGGCGCTCGATCGGGGAGCCGTAGGTGAGCAGGGCGACCCGTTTGCGGTCGGAGGGTTTCAGCTGCCAGGCCGCGGCGGCCGCGAGGACGCTGCCCTGGGAGTGGCCGGAGATGACCAGGCGTCCGCCGGTGGCCCGCGTCCAGGAGGCCATGCGCCAGGTCAGGTCGGGTACCGCGCGCTCGGCGTAGCAGGGCGGGGCGAAGGGGTGCGCGGCTCTCGGCCAGAAGGTGCCGACGTCCCAGAGGATGCCGATCGTGCGCCGCGCGGAGGCGTCCTTGTAGGCGCGCCTGCCCCAGGTGACGAACAGTATGAAGCCGAGTCCGATGAGCCAGGAGCCCAGTGCCTGCACGGTCTGGGCCGCGCCGTGCACGAAGGGCTGGGCGCTCTCCCCGGCCCGGACCGGTGTCTTCCCGGTGCCGAAGGCGCCGACGAGCGCGCCCGCGCCCAGGAGCAGGGTCGCGGTGGAGGTGACGGCGACGAGGAGCGGGGCGCGGTCGGTGAGCGTGGCCATCGCGCGGGCCCGGGCGATGCGCCGGGTGCGGGCGGGGTCGCCGGGCGCCACTGCGTACTCGCTGAGCACCTTGTCCTGCTCGGCGCGCGTCAGCAGCAGGGTCTGTCGGCCGAGGACGCCGCACAGCACCAGCAGGACGACGAGCAGTACGGGGATCACGGACGCCTGCCAGGTCAGCAGCACCGGGGGGCCGTGGAGGAAGGTTCCGGTGCCGTCGAGCCAGTCCGACACCCGCTGCGACACACCGCCGGACATCACCCCGCCCAGCGCGCAGGCCAGCATCGCGACCGCGGGGCCGCCGAGCCCGTGCAGGGCACAGCGCTCCCCGGACCCGGGGGTGTTCCGCGGGCAGTGGTGCAGGGCGCGGGCGACGATCGCCAGGGCGATCACCAGCGTGCCCTGGACGATGGCGAGACCGCCGAAGGTCGCGTCGCCCGGGAGGCGGCCCTCGGAAGTCCAGCCGGGGCGGTCCCAGCCGGCGTACACCAGCGTGAGGGCGAGCAGGACGAGGGCGGCCAGCGGCAGGCGGTGCACGAGGTGGGCGTCGAGACGGCGGTCGAGGTGACGCTCGCTGCGGCCGCGGCGGCACACCACCCACACCGTGACCAGCGCACCCACGGCCAGGGAGGCCTCCAGCAGCCGTCCGAGGACGTCGAGGAGGGCCGGGCCGCCGGGTCGGCGGTCCTGGCGGGCGGCCGCGGTGCCGATCGCCGCGGCCACCGTGAGCAGGCCGGCCGCGGTGTGGGCGGCGCGGAGCCGGGCCACCAGGCGGCGTCCGTACCAGAAGCCGGGCCGGCCGAGTGCGGTGTGCCCGGGGCCGTTCTCGGGTTCGGGCGTGCGGTCGAGGGGTTCCTGGGACTCGTAGGCCCGCCAGGTGCGGTGGGAGAGGTACCAGAGGAGGGCGACGAGAACGGTCGGGACCAGCGCCGCGAGGGCGAGTCGACGGCCGGGCAGGCTCCACCAGCCGCCGTTCGAGACCGTCGGCGAGAGGAAGCCCAGCCAGGAGTGGCGTTCGGCGCACGCGTGCGTGCCCGCGCACTGCCAAGCCGTCAGGTCGAGGGCGACCTCGCAGGCCGCGGCGACGAGCAGCACCGTCAGGCTCAGCGCGGCGAGCCGCACCAGCAGTCCGTACAACCGCACCGCGCGGGTGCGTTCCCGGGCGGCGGCGGGGCGCATCCAGTGGGCGAGGTTGACGACCATGAACGGCAGCAGCAACAACCACAGGGCGCGGGTGCCGTTGCCTGAGGTGAGGTTGGACCAGACGTAGGCCTCGGGGACCGGGGTCTCGCGGCCGCGGTCGTCGCCGGGGTCGGAGTCCGCGGTGACGTCCTCCGCGCGTCGGAAGACGGCGGCCGTCGCGTCGCCGGTGATCCGCACCGTGCGCGGATCGTTCAGCATCTTCTCGGGCGTGGCCCCACCCACGCCGTGGACCAGGAGTTCCAGGGCGGCTCCGCCCGGAGCGGTACGTTTCACTGTTCGCACTTCCCCCGTGACACGCCTTCGCCAGGTGTCCGTATCTGCCCGTGCGGGCATAAGGATCGCCGCTCCGGGGTCCTGATACACCTCTCGTCACGGAATCTCCCCGGAGCGTGCGACGGACACGTGCGCCTTCTGCGCGTGGCATGCACGCGTCCGGGGTGGTGGCACACCTGTGAGCGAGCCGTGCGAGGATGGGGCACCCGCACACCGGCGTCGGCGGAATTTCCCTTGTCGGAGCAGGTGAGCGGGCCTGTCGGAGGGCTTGAGGGAAAGGACCGGAGCGTACGTGAGTGAGAATCAGAACCTCCTCGCGGAGCAGCGCCGTGCCCTGATCCTGGACGAGGTACGGCGTCGTGGCGGTGTCCGGGTCAATGAGCTGACCCGCAAGCTCGGCGTGTCGGACATGACGGTGCGGCGCGATCTCGACGCGCTGGCGCGGCAGGGTGTCCTGGAGAAGGTGCACGGCGGCGCGGTGCCGGTCGTGGAGGCGAGCACCCACGAGCCGGGCTTCGAGGCGAAGTCAGGTCTGGAGCTGACCGCCAAGGAAGACATCGCGAAGGCCGCGGCGGAGCTCGTCACCCCGGGCAGCGCGATCGCGCTGTCGGGCGGCACGACCACGTACGCGCTGGCGCAACATCTGGTGGACGTGCCGGATCTGACCGTGGTGACCAACTCGGTCCGCGTGGCCGACGTCTTCCACATGGCGCAGCGCACGTCGGGCCCGCGGCAGGGCGCGGCCACGGTCGTGCTGACCGGCGGCGTGCGCACGCCGTCGGACTCGCTGGTGGGTCCGGTCGCCGACCAGGCCATCGCGGCGCTCCACTTCGACGTGCTGTTCCTCGGTGTGCACGGCATATCGGCGGAGGCGGGCCTGTCGACGCCGAACCTCGCGGAGGCGGAGACCAACCGGCGGCTGGTGCAGTCGGCGCGCCGGGTCGTGGTGGTCGCGGACCACACCAAGTGGGGTGTGGTGGGCCTGAGTTCGTTCGCGGCGCTGGAGCAGGTCGACACACTGGTGACGGACGGCGGTCTGCCGGCCGAGGCACGCCAGGAGGTCTCCGAGCAGCTGCGGCTGTTGGTGGTCGCGGGCGAGCCCGCCGAGGGTGCAGACATCTGACGGGGCTGCGGCTAGGGTGACGCCCCCGTCGACCTAGGGGGTTCGTGTCGCCATGGCCCGTCGTCTGCGCTCCGAAGGACTCGACTTCGTCGATACCGCTCCCGTCCGCACGGTCTTCGCCCGGGACCTCTCAGCGCCCCCGGAGCGGGTCTTCCACGCGCTGGCCGACGACATCGCGGGCTGGGCGGAGTGGTTCCCGGCGGTGGCCGCGATCCAGCCGCTCGACGGCGGCGCGGGGCGTGACGTCCGGCTGCGGGGCGGCGCCCGCTTCCGGGAGACGGTCCTCGTGGCGAAGGCGCCGGAGCTGTACGCCTATCGCGTGGACGTCGCCAATGTGCCCGGGGTCCGGGCTCTGGTCGAGGAGTGGCGGCTGACGCCCGCCGGCCCGGGAACGCGCGTGCAGTGGACCTTCGCGACGGACGGGACGGGCTTGTTCCGAGGCGTGTTCCGCCTGGCCGGGCCGGGCCTGGGACGCTCCTTCCGGGGCGCGGTCACCGCGCTGGACCGAAGGCTCGCAGCTTAAGGACCGGTCCTGACGCTCACTCCTGCCACACGCCCGTCGCCAGCAGGGAGTCGATGGCCGCGGTGTACGGGGCGATGTCCAGGCCCTGATCGGCGAGCCAGACGTCGGAGTAGTACTTGTCCAGGTAGCGGTCCCCGGGGTCGCACAGCAGGGTGACCACGCTGCCCTGCCGGCCGTCGGCGACCATCTCGGCGACGATCTTGAGCGCGCTCCACAGTCCGGTGCCCGTCGAGCCGCCCGCCCTGCGGCCGATGGCCCGTTCGAGCGCGCGTACGGCGGCGACGCTGGCCGCGTCGGGCACCTTCATCATCCGGTCGATCGCGCCGGGCACGAAGCTGGGCTCCATGCGGGGCCGCCCGATGCCCTCGATGCGCGAGCCGCAGTCGCAGGTGACGTCCGGATCGCCGGTGGTCCAGCCCTCGAAGAAGCACGAGTTCTCCGGGTCGGCGACGCAGATTCGGGTGTTGCGCCGCGTGTAGTGGACATAGCGTGCGAGCGTCGCGGAGGTGCCGCCGGTGCCGGCCGTGGCCACGATCCACGCGGGCTCCGGGAACCGTTCCCACTCCAGCTGACGGAAGATGGATTCGGCGATGTTGTTGTTCCCGCGCCAGTCCGTGGCCCGTTCCGCGTAGGTGAACTGGTCTATGTAGTGGCCCCCGCCGTCCGCCGCGAGGCGGGCCGACTCCTCGTACATCGTGCGCGGGTCGTCGACGAAGTGACATCGGCCGCCGTGGAACTCGATCAGGCGGATCTTCTCGGCGCTCGTCGTGCGCGGCATGACGGCGATGAAGGGCACGCCGATCAGCTTCGCGAAGTACGCCTCGGAAACGGCCGTCGAACCGCTGGAGGCCTCGATCACCGGGCGGCCCGGCCGGATCCAGCCATTGCACAGGCCGTAGAGGAAGAGGGAGCGGGCGAGCCGGTGCTTGAGGCTGCCGGTGGGGTGGGTCGACTCGTCCTTGAGGTAGAGGTCGATGCCCCACCTGTCCGGGAGCGGGAAGCGCAGGAGGTGTGTGTCGGCCGAGCGGTTGGCGTCCGCCTGGACCCGGCGGACGGCTTCTTTCAGCCAGTCACGGTAGGCAGTGTCGCTGTGGTCGACGTCGAGGGTGGCGCCGGTCCTGGGGGGCTGGGAGGTGGTCACGGCGGGGCTCCTTCGGGCTGCGCGCCGACGGTGGTCCGCGCGGCCGACACCTCGATCATAAGCACCGTCAGCATGCTTCTCACCTGCATAAACACACCTTTGAGCGTCCCAAAGGCGGGCCTGGGGAACGGGTGCGGGCAGATGGGGGCGCATTCGGGCGAGTGCTCCGGACGGGTGCCCCCGCGGGGGCGTGCGCACTGGTGCTCGACGCCGGGCGCGGGCAGACTGCACCGGGCGGGGCGAAGGTCCCGGACGGGGGCGCACACTGGATCACGGATACACGTTCGATCACAAGGGGGCGGGGAGGCATGGCGGAGCCGGAGTTCACGGCTACGGGCGTGCGCATAGGGAAGCGGCTGCGCTCGCTCACCCGGGCCGGACAGGTCCGGATCAGCGGAGGCAGGCTGGAGTTGCTGACCAGCTACGGCAGCGAGATCGACAGCGCGCCCGTGCAGGCGGTCCGCGCCTCCAGGCCCTGGTTCGCGGCGGAGGACCGGGCGCTGGCCGACCTCAACGGCAAGCGGTACCTGCTGACCCTCGGCGACCACGACCCGGCGCCGGGCGAGCCGGGACCACCCGCGGCACGCCGCTTCATCGAAGCCGTGCGCAGGGCGGCGGGGCGCGGCGGCTGAGCCCGGCGCGTGCGCACACCCGGGCCCGCGGCGCGCACGGAAGACCCCTGCCCGCCGACCGGACCACCGCGAGTTGCGGTACCGCGGAGGCTGCGCCACTCTGATCTCACGTCACTCTGGGTTTACCGGCGATAACGCTGCGAACCAGCCCGCCGGACACGACAGCAGGCGGCCGCCTTGCGCAGACGCTCTGCTCGATCCGAACTCCGTGTTCTTCCGGACCTCAGTCGGGGAGTCGCAGCCGTGATCACCAACCCGAACAGGCACTGCATGGTGGAGCTTCAGGCTCTGCCGTCGCGGATCGGCCAGGTCCGCAGAATCGTATCGGCGCAGTTGCGCTACTGGCATATGGACCCGCTCATAGACCGGGCGGCGCTCGGTGTGACGGAGCTGTTGACCAACGTCCACCTGCACGCGCAGCCCGACAAGACGTGCGTCGTGGAGATGGAGCTGCTGCTCGACCGGCTCACCGTCTCCGTGCGCGACCACGACCCGCGGTTGCCGGTGGTGAGGGCCGTCGACGACGAGGCGCTGGCCACCTGTGGGCGCGGCCTCGCCATGGTGGCCGCGGTCAGCGAGAGCTGGGGCGCCCGGCCGGACGGCGAGTCCGGCAAGGTCGTCTGGTTCACGCTGCCGGCGCCCGTCGCCACGCGCGAACTGGCGGCGCGGCCGCCGCGGCGCACGCCCCGGGAACAGGCCCCGCCCCGGTTCACGGAGGTCGTCTCCGTCGACGATCTGCGGCCCGCACATGCTCCCGCCCGGTCCGCCGTCGTCGGCTGACCGGGCGGTGACCTCTCTTTCCGGTCACCCGGATCACTGGGGTCACTCCGTGGCGATGGCGCGCAGGACGTCCAGGCGGGCCGCTCGCCGTGCCGGGCGCAGGCCCGCGAGGGCTCCGGCGGCGACGCCCACCAGCGCCACCACGACGAGCTGGGTCGGCGGCACCGCGAAGGCGAACGCGCTGTCGCTCGCCCCGTCGGAGGCCCGCACGAGGACCCAGCCGAGGAAGGCGCCGAGGGCCAGCCCGCCCGTCGTGCCGAACGCGGCGACCAGGACCGACTCCCAGCGGACCATGGCCCGCAGCTGGGACCGGGTCTGGCCGACGGCCCGCAGCAGACCGAGCTCGCGGGTGCGCTCGTGGATCGCGAGGGTCAGGGTGTTGGCGATGCCGAGGAGCGCGATCAGGACGGCGAGGGCGAGCAGGGCGTAGACGAGGGTCAGCATCATGTCGATGCCGCCGGCCGAGGACCGCGCGTACTCGTCGCGGGTCTGCACCTCGGGATCGCCGTACCGGTCGGCGACCTTCTCGACCGCCGCCTTGCCGGCCTCGGCGCTCACCCCGTCCTTGAAGGAGACCGCGATCAGGGTGTCGGCGTCCTGGGTGCGGTGCGGGGCCCAGGCGGCGCGGGTGACGACGTAGTCGCCGGCGAGTTCGGAGCGGCCGTAGACGGCGCGGACGGTGAAGGTCCGCTGCTCGCCGTCGGTGAAGGCGAGCCGGGCGGTGTCGCCGACGGTCAGCCGCCGGCGGTCGGCCTCCTGCCGGGTGATCGCGATGCCGTCGGTCCCGAGGGCGTCCAGGTCGCCCTGGACGGCGCCGAGGTCGAAGGTGCGCCGCAGGGCGGCCGGGTCGGTGACGGTCAACGCCCGTCCCGCGCCGTCGACTTCGGCGACTCCCCGGCCGAGTCCGACGGCCGTGTCCACCTCGGGCAGCCGGTCGATCGCCGGGGCGAGCTTCGGGCTCAGGCCGTTGCCGCCCGCGCCGAAGGAGGGAGTGCTGAGGGCGACGTCGCCGGCGAAGGAGCGCGAGACGGTCCGGTCCATGGTCGCCTTGAGCGAGGCGCCGAACACGGTGAAGAGGGAGACCACGGCGACTCCGATCATCAGGGCGCTCGCGGTGGCCGCCGTCCGCTGCGGGCTGCGCAGCGCGTTGCGGCGGGCGAGGCCCCCGGTGACGCCGCGCAGCCGGTCCAGCGGGCCGCCGAGGACGCGTACGGCCGTGCTGGAGGCGACCGGTCCGAGAACCACGAAAGCGACCAGCGCCAGGACGGCTCCGCCGCCGGCCTGCCACAGGGACGCGGAGCCGAGGACGCCGGTGAGGGTCACGGCGACGGCGAGGGCGAGCAGCCCCAGGCCGGTGACGGCGCGCGGGCGGGACGCGCCGGAGGCGTCCACGGCCGTCTCGCGCAGCGCGGCGAGCGGAGCGGTGCGGCCGGCCCGTACGGCGGGCAGCAGCGCGGAGCCCAGGCAGACCAGGACGCCGACCGCGAGGGGGAGGGCCAGCGACAGGGCGCTGATCACCAGGTCGCCCTCGGGGAAGGGGAATCCGATCGCCGGGAACAGCGCCCGCAGCCCGGCCGCGATGCCGATGCCGCCGGCGAGTCCGGCCGCCGAGGCGGTCACGGCGACGGCGCTCGCCTCGACGAGGGTGGCGGCGGTGACCTGGCGGCGGGAGGCGCCCAGCGCCCGCAGCAGAGCGTTCTCACGGGAGCGCTGGGCGACGACGATCGCGAACGTGTTGTGGATGGAGAAGGTCGCCACCAGCAGCGCCACCCCGGAGAAGACCAGCAGGAAGGCGGTGAAGATCGTCAGGAACTGGCCGGCGATCATGTCGGTGTCCTCCTGGGCCGACTCCTGCCCGGTGACGGCCTCGACGCCCTTGGGCAGCACGGGAGTCAGCCGGTCGACCAGCTCCGACTGGCTCACCCCGGGGTCGGCCCGCACGACGATGCTCGACGCCTGACCGGGCCGGGCGGTGAGATACCGCTCGGCGTCGGCGCGGGTCATGCCGGTGAACGTCACCTGCGCCATGCCGTCCTCGCCGCCGAAGGTCGCGAGGCCGACGATCGTCACGCGCACGGGGTCGGGGGTGCGCAGGGTGGTGGTGTCGCCGATCTTCAGGCCGCCCCGGTCGGCGGTGCCGCGGTTGACGACGACCTCGCCGGACCGGGCCGGGGCGCGGCCCTCGGCGAGCCGGTAGGGGTTGAGCTTCGGGTCGGCGATCCAGTTGCCGGCGATCGTGGGCGGTCCCTGGCCGCCGATCGGGTCGCCGTCGCCGCCGATGAGCTGGCCCGCGCCCTGGATGTCCGGGGCGGCGGCCGCGACGCCGGGGACGGCCTCGACCGTCCGGACCAGGTCGGTGTCGACGGGCCGGCGCACGCCCTGGCTCTCGCCGGGGGTCGTGATGGTGTCGGCGCCGCGCACGACCGCGTCGGTGCCGGCCGTCGCGTTGCCGAACATCGAGTCGAAGCTCGCGCGCAGGGTGTCGCCCATGACGAGCGTTCCGGCCAGGAAGGCCACGCCGAGGAAGACGGCGAGGAAGGTCCCGGCGAAACGGCGCCGGTGGGCGCGCAGGGACGACAGGCTCAGGCGGACGGAGGCGTTCATGACGGCACCTCGAAGGCTTTCAGGCGGTCCAGGACGCGGTCGGCGGTCGGGGACTCCATCCGGTCGACGAGCAGGCCGTCGGCGAGGAAGACGACCTCGTCGGCGTGGGCGGCCGCGACCGGGTCGTGGGTGACCATGACGACCGTGCGCCCGGTCCGGCGGACGGTGTCGGCGAGCAGATCGAGCACCTCTCCCCCGGCACGGGAGTCGAGGTTGCCGGTGGGCTCGTCGGCGAACACGACGTCCGGCCGGCCGGCGAACGCCCGGGCCACGGCGACGCGTTGCTGCTGGCCCCCGGAGAGCTCGGAGGGCCGGTGGTGAAGGCGGTCGCGCAGACCGACGACGTCGACGAGGGCGTCGATCCACTCCGCCTCGCCCCGCTCGCCCGCCAGGTCCAGGGGCAGCCGGATGTTCTCCTCGACGCTCAGCGTCGGCACGAGGTTGAAGGCCTGGAAGACGAAGCCGACCCGGTCGCGGCGCAGCAGCGTGAGGCGCCGGTCGTCGAGCGTGCCGAGGTCGGTGTCGCCGATGTGCGCGGCGCCCGAGGTGAGCGTGTCCAGGCCGGCCGCGCAGTGCATCAGGGTGGACTTGCCGGAGCCCGACGGGCCCATGATCGCGGTGAAGCGGCCGGCCGGGAAGTCGACGCTCACCCCGTCCAGGGCCCGTACGGCGGTGTCGCCGACGCCGTAGACCTTCACGGCGTCGACGACCCGCGCGGCGCTGCGCGTGGCGGTCGTGGCGGTCGTGGTCGCGGAGGTCATGCCGCACCGCCGCTGCCCGTCGGGCCGAACCGCTCGTCCAGGACGGACAGCCGGCGCCAGTACTCGTCCTCGTCGATCTCGCCGGAGGCGAAGCGACGGCCGAGGACGGCCAGGGGCGCGTCGCCGGTCGGACGGCTGTCCTGCACGGCCCGCCACGGGCCGCCGCGGCCGCGCCGCACCGTGCGGCGCAGGAGGGTGACCACGCCGATCACGACGGCCGCCCAGATCAGCGGGAGGAAGAGGATCCACGGTCCGGGGCCGCCGCCGTCCCAGTTCGCCACAGTGTTCATCTCGAGTCATCTCCCAGGGTGGGTCTTCCGGTGATGTCTCGAGACTCCCGCCGGGGAGGGGTCCGGGTCGTCGTACGGCCAGCGGCACTGCGCGTACCTCCCGGGGAGCAGCCGGGGTCGGATGGACTGCACCCGACGGCCTCGATTTCTGTAACTACTAGTATGTACAGTTGAGGTATGAGCACGGAGAGCACGTCGCAGAGCACGTCGGAGCGGCTGATCGAGTCCACCCGGGAGCTGCTCTGGGAGCGCGGTTACGTGGGGACCAGCCCCAAGGCGATCCTGGAGCGCGCGGGCGCCGGGCAGGGCAGCATGTACCACCACTTCAAGGGCAAGCCCGATCTCGCCCTGACGGCGATCCGGCGGACGGCCGACGAGCTGCGGGCCATCGCCGAGGGAGTGCTGAACGGGCCGGGCACGCCCTACGAGCGCATCAGGGCGTATCTCACACGCGAGCGTGACGTGCTGCGCGGCTGTCCCGTCGGGCGGCTGACGATGGATCCGGAGGTGATCGCGAGCGACGCACTGCGCGAGCCCGTCGACGACACGATCGACCGGATCCGCGAGCAGATCGCCCATCTCGTCGAAGAAGGCAAGGAGCAGGGCGAGTTCGGGCCCGAGCTGGACGGTGAGGCGATCGCCGCCACGGTCGTGGCGACCGTGCAGGGCGGGTACGTCCTGGCCCGCGCGGCCGGGTCGCCGACCGCCTTCGACGCCGCTGTCCGCGGACTGCTCTGCCTGCTCGCGCCGCGTTCGACCGACCGTCCCTGAGGAGGACCCGATGCACGCCATGCAGTACGAGCTCACCCTGCCCGCCGACTACGACACGGGCATCATCCACGCGCGCGTGGCCCGCGTCGGGCATCTGCTCGACGACTGGGACGGCCTCGGTCTGAAGGCGTACCTGCTGCGCGAGCGCGGGACGCACGGCTCGCCGGTCAGCCAGTACGCGCCGTTCTACCTCTGGAACACCGTGGCGGGCATGAACGCCTTCCTGTGGGGCGGCGCCTTCCAGGGGCTGAGCGACGACTTCGGGCGTCCGACGGTCCGTCAGTGGACCGGCCTGGCCCACGAGGAGGGCGTCGCCGCCGGCGCCCCGGCCCGGTTCGCCGTACGCCGGCGCCGGCCGGTCCCGGACGGGGTGGTGCTGTCGGACGTGGTGCGGGAAGCGGTGGCCGAGGCCGGGCGGCTGGCGCGGGAGGACGGGGCCGTGCTCGCCGCGGCGGCCGTGGACACGAGCCGCTGGGAGACCGTGCACTTCTCGCTCTGGGAGCACGACACGCCGAAGGCCGACGGGGACCTGTTCCAGGTGCTGCACCTGTCCGCGCCGGGGCGGGCCGCCCTGCCCGAGGGCCGGCAGTGGTGAGCGCCGTACGGACGGTGCTCGGGGACCTGCCGGCCGAGCGGCTCGGCGTGTGCGACGCGCACGACCACCTCTTCTTCGGCACTCCCCTGCTGCCCGGACAGGAGCTGCGCAGTGTCGCCGCGGCGCGCGCCGAGCTCGCCGCGTTCCGCGCGCAGGGCGGCTCCGCCGTCGTGCAGTGGACGCCGTACGGTCTCGGGCGGCGCGCGGCCGATCTGCAGCCGCTGTCCCGGGAGTCCGGAGTGCACGTGGTGGCCGCGACCGGGCTGCACCAGGAGGTGCACTACGACGAGGCGACCCTTGCGGAACTGCGCCGCGGGCTCGCCGAGGTGTTCGTGGCCGAACTGACCGAGGGCATCGGGACGTCGGGCGTCCGCGCCGGCATCGTCAAGGTCGCGGGCGGCTTCCACGCCCTCGACGCGCACGCGCGCTGGACGATGACCGCGGCGGCCGAGGCGCATCACACGACGGGTGCGCCCGTCGCCGTCCACCTGGAACTGGGCACCGGCGCGCTCGACGTGCTCGACCTGCTGTGCGGGGAGTTGGGCGTCCCCCCGGACCGGGTGATCCTGGGGCACCTCAACCGCTCCCCCGACGCGGTGGTGCACCGTCAGGCGGCCGAGGCGGGCTGTTGGCTGGCGTTCGACGGTCCGTCCCGCGCCCACCACGCCACCGACTGGTGCATGCCCGACGCCGTACGGACCCTGGCCGACGCCGGGTTCGGCGACCGGCTGCTGCTGGGGGGCGACACCACGACGGCCGCCGCCCGATCGGTCGACGGCGGTCCGGGGATGCCGTATCTGCTGCGCCGGGTGCGGCCGCGGCTGGCGCTCGCCGTCGGCGAGGAACTCGTGGCGCGGATCCTCACCGAGAATCCGGGACGGGCCTTCGGCGTCGACTGGCGCTGAGCGACGGCCGTACCGCCGGCCGGCGCGCCCGCCCGGATCTGCTCCCACGAGTGCACGTGCCGTGTGCCCTCAGGCTCTCAGGTGGACGGCTGGGCGCTGTCCTTCATCGTGCCCCAGCCGTGCCAGCGGTCGACCTCGATCCAGGCGCTGAAGCGGGAGCGGGCCCGGTCGGGTAGGGCTTGCCGATGTAGTGGGTGGAGAGGCGGTCGCTGTCGATCAGGCCCTCGTCCTCGTGCCACTCGACCACCCGGCCGATGAGGGTGACGTGGGTGTACCGCTCCGCGCCGTCGAGGACGGTCAGGGTCACGCGCGGGTCGCGCCGCAGATGCTTCAGCCGGACCCGGCTCTCGTCCAGGCTGATCAGGACGCGGCCGTCCTCCCAGACGTACCAGGTGGGGCGGAGACGGGGGTTCCGTCGGAGCGCAGGGTCGCCATCACGCAGGGGTTGGGGCGGCCCGGCAGCTCGACGGCCTCGGGCGGAAGCGGGGGCTTGGACATGTGCTGCTCTCCTGTCGGGTTCAGGCGTGGCCGTCGAAGCTGGCGAAGTAGGCGGCGGCCATGTCCTCGTCGCCGTGGCCCTGGGCCGCGGCCCGCTCCAGACGCTCGGCGCTCGCGGCCGCCACATCGAGCCGGACGCCGCGCCGGGCCCCGGCCTCGACGATCAGCCGCGCGTCCTTCGCGGCCGTCGTCACCGCGAACTGGGCGGGCGAGAGCCGGTCGTCGAGGATCAGGCCGGTCTTCGCCTTCAGGTACCCCATGTCGAGCGGGCCGTCCGCGATCAGTTCGAAGAACGCGTTCGGGTCGACGTCGAGGGACTGGGACAGGGCGAGGACCTCGCCGGCCGCGGCGGTGGCCGCGATGACCCAGCTGTTGGCCACCAGCTTCAGCCGGGTGGCGCTGCCCGCGCCGCCGTCCTCGCCGGTCCACACCGTGCGCGCGCCGACCGCGTCCAGGACGGGCGTCACCGCGTCCCGGCTCGCCGTCGGGCCCGCTGCCAGCACGGTCAGCTGACCGGCCTCGGCGGGCTGACGGGTGCCCAGGACCGGCGCGTCGAAGAAGACGAGGCCGTGGTCGCGGGCGAAGGCGGCCAGGTCGCCGACGGACTCGAGCCCGGCGGTCGTCGACTGCAGCCAGGCCGCGCCGACGGACAGGGCGGGCGCGGCCTCCCGCATGACCTCCAGGGTGGCGGGGCCGTCGTAGAGCATGGTCAGGACGACGTCCGCGCCCCGGACCGCCTCGGCAGGGGTGTCGGCGATGTGCGCGCCGTCGGCGGCGAGGGGCTCTGCCTTGACCCGGGTGCGGTTCCAGGCACGTACGGTGTGGCCGGCCCGGGCAAGGTTGCGGGCCATCGCGGCGCCCATGATGCCGGTGCCCAGGACGCTCACGGTGAGCTTGTCGGTCATTTCGTCAACTCCCTGATCAGTCGCGGTACGAGACTACTTGGACACGGCGCCGATCCGCCCCTCCAGCACGCCCGGTGGCCGTTGAGCATCGGATTCGGCCGCTCGTGGGCGAGGGCCGCGGCGGGCCGGCCGAGCTGCGTCTCCTGGGTCAGGACGCGCACCCGGCCGCCCGGCAGAGCCTCCACCGGCCAGGCGTGCAGGACGTCCGGCCGCTCCTCCGGCGCGCCGTCCTGCTTCGCGGTCCATGTCAGCCGGCCGGGGAACGCCGTCGGCCGGGGGCCCGGAACTCTTCCTTGCCGTCCACCGCTCCGGCTCCTTCACGGCGGCCGCCCCGCAGCCGGGCTGTCGCAGCCCATCGTGACCGCGGGCTGCGGCCGCGGGTCACGCAGGGGCTGACCGAGCCCCTCCTGGAGGAGATGCCGGCGGACCGGCACGATCCGGTGATCGCCACCCGCAGGCCGCGCGGGCGGGCCCTGGAGTCGGTGCCGCCGACCGACGAGGAGTACGTCCTCGTCGCCGTCCCGTCCTGGCCGCGGCAGGTCGAGGAGCATGTATTGTCCTGCGCCCGGGCAGCGGTCACGATGGAGGCTTCGGCGAAGGGGGTGGGCCCGTGCGGGTCCGGTACACAGCCGCGGCCTGCGTCGGCGCCGCGGTGCTGGCCGCCTCGTCGACCGGCTGCGGGCCCCCCGCGGCGGGCGTCACCGGGGTCACGGTGACCGCGGACGGAGCACCGGTCGGGGTGCTGATGGTGTGTCACGACCACATCGACGGGGCCACGTTGTACCTCCACGGCGCGGACGACGACACCGAGGACGTCGGGCGATGGAGCCGCGCCGAGCCCGCCACCGGCTTCGTCAGCTGGCCGCTGAACGGCGGCGGCGAGGGCTGGAGCGTCGACAAGGCGATGCCCGCCGCCCTCGAACGGCAGCGCACCTACAGCCTGTACGGCTGGACCGAGGACAACTCCTGGTCGACGACCCACGTGTCCTTCGACCTCACCGCGCTGGCCGGGCTGACACCGGGCCAGGTGCGCTATTTCGCGGGCGACGACGTGCCGGGCGCGGACGCCGACGGCCGGCGGACCGCCGCGTCGGTCGCGGAGTTCCGCAAGGCCGCGTGCGAGGACGACTGAGCGCGGGGCCGGGCCTCACCCGAGGCTCAGCGCCCCCAGCGGGTCGTCCAGCACCGGCTGCCACGCCAACTCTGCTGCTCCCACGAGGCTGTTGTGGTCGAGGGAGCAGGCGAGGATCGGGACGCCGCCGCTGCGGCCCCAGAGGCTGCGGTCGGTGACGACCGCGCGCAGCCGGCCGGGGTCGGCGTCGAGCAGGGTGCGGTGCAGGCCGCCGAGGATGATGCGGTCGGGGTTGAGGAGGTTCACCAGCCCGGCCAGGCCCAGGCCGAGCCGGTCGATCAGGGCTTCGGCGGCCGTGCGGACGACCGGGTCGCCGTACTCCTCGCGGAGCAGTTCGTTGGCCTGCTGGAGCAGGGAGCCCCCGGGCCCCGGCTCGCGGCCGGCGGCGGTGAGGAGGGCGAGCGGGTCGGCCTCCACGTCGAGACAGCCACGGCTGCCGCAGTGGCAGGGGCGGCCCTCGGGGTTGACGGCGAGGTGGCCGACTTCCAGGGCGAGGCCCGAACTGCCGGTGTGCAGACGGCCGTCCAGCACCAGCGCGCCGCCGACGCCCCGGTGCCCGGTGGCCACGCACAGCAGATCGCGGGCACCGCGTCCGGCGCCGTGCCGGTGTTCGGCGAGGGCGGCGAGGTTCACGTCGTTGGCCGCGAACGCGGGGCCCGTGATGCCGGCGGCGCGGATCCGCTCGGCGAAGATCTCCCGCACGGGCGCGCCCGCCGGCCAGGCGAGGTGCAGGGGGTTGAGCGCCAGGCCCTCGGGCTCGGTGACCGCGGACGGCACGGCGAGTCCGGCGCCCACGCAGCGTCGGCCGGTCCGCCGCAGCAGCTCCGCACCGGCGTCGACGGTCGCGCCGAGCACCTTGGCGGGGTCGGCGTCGACGGCCTCGCAACTGGGCGTGGTGGCGACGATCCGTCCGCCGAGGCCGACCAGCGCGGCCCTGAAGCCGTCGGCGTGGACCTGGGCGGCGAGGGCCACCGGGCCGGCCTCCGCGACTTCGAGCCGATGGGAGGGGCGGCCCTGCGAACCGGCGGCCGCGCCGGGTCGGGCGTCGACCCTGATGAGCCCGAGCGCCTCCAGCTCCGCGGCGACCGCGCCGGCCGTCGCGCGGGTGACGCCGAGTTCGGCGGTGAGGACCGCGCGGGTGGGCGCCCGCCCGGTGTGCACGAGCTCCAACGCGGGCCCGAGGGCACCGCGCCCCCGGTCCAACCGCGCCCTCGAGGTGGTCCCTTCCCCCGTCGACCGGGGGTCCGCCTTGCCGCTCATGAGGGCGAGTCTCCCATGATCCGTTCCTCAGGCGGCGGCGGGGAAGCCACTCACCCGCAGCGTGACGTTCAGCCGCCCGGCGAGGCCCAGTCCGGCCGGCGCCGTGCCCGGCAGCACGCGCGGCACCCCGTGGTGGGCGAGCCGGGACGGCCCCCCGAACACGAACAGGTCGCCGCTGCGCAGCTCGACGTCGGTGTAGGGCCGCGCCCGGGTCCGCGTGTTGCCGAACCGGAAGACACAGGTGTCGCCGAGGCTGAGGGACACGACGGGCGCGTCGGACTGCTCGTCGGCGTCCCGGTGCATGCCCATCCGGGCGTCGCCGTCGTAGAAGTTGATCAGCGCGATGTCGTACGCGGCAGCCTGGGCCGCCGCCGGTCCCAGCGCCGCCGGTCCCAGCGCCTCCGGTCCCAGCGCCTCCGGTCCCAGCGCGTCCGCGACCGCGCGTCGGCCCAGTTCGCCCAGCCAGGCCGGGAAGGGCTTGACGGGCGCGCCGTCGCCGTCGGCGACCGTGCGGGCGTAGGCGTACGGGTACCAGTGCCAGCCGAGGCAGACCTGGCGGGCGGTCATCGTGCCGCCGCCGGGCGTACGCACCGTGCGCAGCCCGGCCGGCGGTCGGGCCCAGTCCCGGCAGGACCGCAGCAGCTCGGCCTGGCGTGCCGCGTCCAGCCAGTCGGGCACGTGCACCGCGCCCGGCGCGACCCGCACCCGCTCCCGGGGAAACAGCTCGGTGTCCATGCGCCCATCCTCCTCCATGGCTCTGACACCGGGCCTGAGCTGCGGTTCGGTTAGCCTGGCTCACGATGAACGACCCTTTGACGACGCCGTGGGGCGAGGTCTCGCTGGCCCGCCACCCCGAGGATCCGCGCGACCGACTGCGCGCCTGGGACGCCTCCGACGCGTACCTGCTCAGACACCTCGCCGCCCAGGACACGCCCCTGACCGGCACGGTGGTGGTGCTCGGGGACCGCTGGGGCGCGCTGGTCACGGCGCTCGCGGCGCACCGCCCGACGCAGATCACCGACTCCTGGCTGGGGCAGGAGGCGACGCGGACGAACCTGGCGCGGGCCGGCGCCGAGACCGGCTCCGTCCGGCTGCTCACCACCCGGGACCCGGTGCCGGACCGGATCGACGTGCTCCTGATCAGGGTGCCCAAGAGCCTCGCGCTCCTGGAGGACCAGTTGCTGCGGCTGGCGCCCGCCGTGCACGCGGACACGGTGGTCGTCGGCGCGGGCATGGTGAAGGAGATCCACACCTCGACGCTGAGGCTGTTCGAGCGGATCCTGGGGCCGACCCGGACCTCGCTCGCCGAACAGAAGGCCCGGCTGATCCTCTGCACCCCGGACCCGGCGCTGAAGCCCCCCGCCAATCCCTGGCCGCACCTCTACGACCTCCCCGACGACCTCGGGGGCACGCTCTCGGGCCGTCCCGTCGTCAACCACGCGGGCGTGTTCTGCGCCGAGCGGCTGGACATCGGCACCCGGTTCTTCCTCGGGCGGTTGCCGAGCACGGACGGCCCGCGCCGGGTCGTCGACCTGGGCTGCGGCAACGGGATCGTCGGTACCGCGGTGGCGCTGGCCAACCCGGAGGCCGAGGTGCTGTTCACGGACGAGTCGTTCCAGGCGGTGGCGTCGGCGGAGGCCACGTACAAGGCGAACGGGGTGCCGGGGCAGGCCGAGTTCCGGGTCGGGGACGGGCTGGCGGGGGTGGCGGACGACAGTGTGGACCTCGTGCTGAACAACCCGCCGTTCCACTCCCACCAGGCCACCACGGACGCGACGGCGTGGCGGATGTTCACGGGGGCCCGGCGCGCGCTGCGGCCGGGCGGCGAGCTGTGGGTGGTGGGCAACCGGCACCTGGGCTATCACGTGAAGCTCAAGCGGCTTTTCGGCAACTGTGAACTGATCGCCGGGGAACCGAAGTTCGTGGTGCTGAAGGCGGTCAGAGAAGGGTGAGCCCCACGCCGGTGATGATCCGCTCGACGGTTCGCGCCATGGCCTCCCGTCCCGCGCTCAGGTAGGTGCGGGCGTCGACGGCGTCCGGATGCGTTTCGAGGTGGTCTCGGATGGCGGCGGTCATGGCCTGGTTGAGTGCGGTGCCGATGTTGACCTTGGCGATGCCGCCGGCGACGGCGGCGGTCAGTTCGCCGTCGGGGACTCCGGAGGAGCCGTGCAGGACGAGGGGCACGTCCAGGGCCGTGCTGAGCCGGGCGAGCAGGTCGTGGTCGAGGGCGGCGGTGCGGGCGGTCATCGCGTGGACGCTGCCGATGGCCACGGCCAGGGCGTCCACGCCCGACTCCGCGACGAACGCGCGGGCCTCGGCCGGGTCGGTGCGGGCCCCGGGCGTGTGGGCGCCCTTGCCGCCGATCTCCCCCAACTCGGCCTCGATCCACAGCCCTTGGGCGTGCGCCCGGTCGACGGCGATGCGGGTCGCGGCGAGGTTCTCGGCGTAGGGCAGCCGGGAGGCGTCGTACATGACCGAACCGAAGCCCGCGTCGGCCGCCTGGCCGAGCAGGGCGGCGCTCTGGACATGGTCGAGGTGCAACGCGACCGGCACGGCGGCCCGTTCGGCGGCCACGGCGGCGGCCCGGGCGAGCGGCAGCAGGCGCCCCTGCCGGAACTTGACGGCGTTCTCGCTGACTTGGAGGACGACGGACGCGCCGACGGCCTCGGCCCCCGCGACGACGGCCTCGACGTGCTCCAGCGTGATGACGTTGAAGGCGGCGACGGCGGTACGGGCCGCGTGGGCCCGGGTGACCAGTTCGCCGGTCGTGGTCAGCGGCACGGCAACTCCTCTTCGGCTCGTCAGGAGTTCAGGGCGCGAGGATCACCGAGCGGGTGAGGTGGCGCGGCCGGTCCGGATCGAGGCGGCGTGCTGCCGCCACGGCCACGGCGAGGCGCTGGGCGCGGACCAGTTCGGCGAGCGGGTCCAGCCGTCCCGGGACCCACAACGCACCGGTGGCGCGCACCTGTTGTGCCAGGCCCTCGGGCGCGTCTCCGAACATCCAGGTCGCGGTGGAGGCGCTGCTGATGCTGATGGGGCCGTGCCGGTACTCCATCGCGGGATAGGCCTCGGTCCAGGACAGGGACGCCTCGCGCATCTTCAGGGCGGCCTCGTTCGCCAGGCCGACGGTCCAGCCGCGCCCCAGGAACGTGAACTGTCCGCAGTCCACGAGTCCTTCGGGCAGGGGCTCGGCGAGCGCCGTGCGGGCGTCGGCGACGACGGCGTCGGTGTGCAGTCCCAGATGTGCGCGCAGCAGGGTGAACGCGGTGGTGGCGAACCGGGTCTGCACGACGGAGCGTTCGTCGGCGTGGTCGAGGACGACGACATGGTCGGCGGCCCGCATGACCGGGGTGTCCGGGTCGGCGGTGATCGCGGTCGTGCGGGTGTGTCCGCGCAGCCGGGTGAGCAGGTCGAGGACCTCGGTGGTGGTGCCGGAGCGGGTCAGGGCGACGACCCGGTCGTAGCGGCGGCCGTGCGGGAACTCGGAGGCGGCGAAGGCGTCCGTCTCGCCGAGCCCCGCTCCTTCGCGCAGCGCGGCCGCGGACTGGGCCATGAACCAGGAGGTGCCGCAGCCGACCACCGCGACCCGCTCCCTGGGTGCCGGCAACTCCCCGGCGTGCCGGGCGGCTTCGGCCGCGGCGCGGGTCCAGCACTCGGGCTGGGCGGTCAGTTCGTCCTCGATGTGGGTCATGCCCCGCCTCTCATGACGTCGCCTGTTCGCCGCCGCCGCGCCGGGTGCCGCCGACCTCGCCCTCGTCCCACCGCCACCCGACGACGAGTTCGTCGTCGGGCGGTCTCCTCGGTGAACTACTCCCCCACGTGGGCGAGTTCGATGTCGTGGTCGTCCACGTCACCGCCGCCGAGGCTGATGCCGGCCGCCCGGGGCGGGTAGCCGGTGGCGATGACGGTGTACTGGCCGCCGTCCAGGTCGGAGAAGGCGTAGGCCCCGTCGATCCCGGTCGTGGTGGTCGCCACCACGTTACCGGCGGCGTCCACCAGGGTGACCCGGGCGTCGCCCAGCGGAGCGCCCGCGCCGCGTACCGTGCCCCGCACCTGCGCGCCGGGCCGCAACTCGACGTCGACCCGGGTGACGCCGGCGCCGCCGATCTCCACGGGCAGGGCCAGCGGCCGGTGCTTGGGCGAGCTGACGGCGAGGGTCATGGGGCCCGGCACCAGGTCGGCGACGGAGAACTCGCCTGTGCCGTCGGTCTGCGTGGTGGCCAGCACATCGCCGCGGACGTCGGTGAGGATGACCACCGCCCCGGCGACCGGCGCCCCGCCGTCCGCGGACCGCACCGCGCCGACGAGCCCGCTGGTGCCGCTGAGCAGGACGTCGTAGGTCACCGGCGTCGCGCCGACCACGACGGTCGTCGCCTGCGGCTGGTGGCCGTCGGCGGAGGCGATGAGCACGTACGTGCCCTCGCCGGGGGCCTCGACGGCGTAGGAGCCGTCGGGCTCGGCGACCGCGCGGCTCAGCTGCCGCCCGCCCAGCGAGATCAGGGTGACGGCGGCCCCGCCCACCGGTACGTCCTGCGCGCCCCGCACCTGCCCGCGCACCGGGTGCCCGCCGCCGGCCGGACCCTCGTCGGTGAGTCCCGGGACGGTCGCGACGAGCGCCGCGACGGCGCGGGCCAGCGGGACGGCCACCGCGGCGCCCACGGCCCGGTCGTCGGGTGTCGCGAGCGCCGGTGCGCCGGCGACCGGCCCGGCGGTGACCGGCCCGGCGGCGACCGGCCCGGCGGCGACCGGTTCCGCGACGGTCACGGCGTCCGGGCCCGCCGTCCGCCGCCGGGGGATGAACGCGGCGACGACGAGGGCGAGGAGCGCCGCGCCCGAGCCGACGGCCATGACCACCTTGAAACCGTTCTCCGAGGGCAGCGCGGCGGCCCCGAAGTCGGTCGTCATCCGGGCCAGGATCACGCCGGCGACGGCGCTGGCGGTGGAGGTGCCGATGGACCGCATCAGCGTGTTGAGGCTGTTCGCGGCGGCCGTCTCGGCGGGGTCCACGGCGGCCATGATGAGCGCGGGCATGGCCCCGTAGGCGAAGCCGACGCCGGCGCCGATGACACAGGACACCAGGACGAGCTGCCACACCTCGTCCATCAGCACGATGTTGAGGCCGTACCCGGCGGCGACGACGACCGCGCCGAGCATCAGGGTCACCTTGGGGCCCCGCGCCTTGGAGATCAGCGCGGAGAGGGGCGCGGTGGCCATCATCACCAGGCCCGTGGGGGCCATGACGAGGCCGGCGGTGAGCAGCGACTTGCCCAGACCGTAGCCCGTCGCCTCAGGCAACTGCAGGAGCTGAGGGAGGACCAGGGACATCGCGAACATCGAGAAGCCGAAGGCCACCGAGGCGAGGTTGGTCACCAGCACCTGACGGCGCGCGGTGGTCCGCAGGTCCACCAGGGGTTCCTCGACCCGCAGTTCGAACAGGCCCCACAGGAGCAGGACGACGACCGCGGCGGCGAAGAGCCCGAGGGTGGTGGCGCTGCCCCAGCCCCAGTCGGCGCCCTTGGAGATCGCGAGCAGCAGACAGACCAGCCCGGTCGCCATGCCGAGGGCGCCGACCAGGTCGAAGCGTCCGCCGGTGCGCACCTTCGACTCCGGCACGAACAGCGGGACGAGCACGGCGGCGACGGCGCCGAGCGCGGCCGACGTCCAGAACAGCATGTGCCAGTCGAAGCGGTCCGCGATGAGCGCGGCGGCCGGCAGGCCGAGCGCGCCGCCGACGCCGAGGGAGGCGCTCATCAGTGCGGTGGCCGAGCCGAGCCGCTCGGCGGGCAGCTCGTCGCGCATGATGCTGATGCCGAGCGGGATGACCCCGGAGGCGAGTCCTTGCAGGGCCCGGCCGACGATCATCGGGGTCAGCTCGTCGCTGAGGGCGGCCGTGACCGAACCGGCGATCAGTACGAGCAGGCTGACCAGCAGCATGCGGCGCTTGCCGTACATGTCGCCGAGCCGTCCCATGACGGGGGTGGCCACGGCTGCCGCGAGGAGGGTGGCGGTGATCGCCCAGGCGGCGTCCGAGGGCGGGGCGTCCAGCAGCTTCGGCAGCTCCGGGACAATCGGGATCACCAGGGTCTGCATCAGCGAGACGACGATGCCGCCGAAGGCCAGCACCGCGACGACGGGGTTGGCCCGCGGTGCGACGGACCCCTCCCCCGGCTCGGCCGGCCTGGGTTGTGCGTGGGACATGGTCGGGCCTCCGTGGGGGGATGCGGTCCTGCGCGACTGTCCGACATCGTATGCGCGCTTGATTTACTCAAGCAACTAGTACTTTCGGTGTGCGGCGCGTGAAGAAACCGGGCAGGCGACCGGGCAGGCGGCTCCTGCCCGGTCCCCCACGGCGGTGGCCGCGTCGCGTTCGCTACAGCCCGCGCTCCAGGTGGTCCGCCACCAGCTTCACGAACCGGCCGGGCTCCTTCGGCCGCCCGCCCTCGGCGAGGACAGCCAGACCGTGCAGCAGCTCGGCGGTCTCGGCGAGCCCCGCGCGGTCCGCACGCTCGTTGTAGGCCTGGTTCAGGCCCTTCACGAGCGCGTGATCGGGGTTCAGTTCGAGGATCCGCCGGGCCCGCGGCACCTCCTGCCCCATCGCGCGGTACATGTTCTCCAGCGCCGGGGTGAGATCGTTCGCGTCGGAGACGATGCAGGCCGGGGACACGGTGAGGCGGGACGACAGCCGCACCTCCTTCACGTCGTCGTCCAGGTTCTCCTTCATCCAGCCGAGCAGACCGGCGTACTCCTCGCCCTGCTTCTCCCGCTCGCCCTCGGTCTTCTCGTCGTCCTCCCCGCCGAGGTCGACCTCGCCCTTGGCGACCGACCGCAGCGGCTTGCCGTCGAACTCGCCCACCGCGTCGACCCACACCTCGTCGACCGGGTCGGTGAGCAGCAGCACCTCGACGCCCTTGGCGCGGAACGCCTCCATGTGCGGGGAGTTCTCGATCGCCTGCCGGGACTCGCCGGTGAGGTAGTAGACGGCGTCCTGCCCGTCCTTCATCCGCTCGACGTAGCCCTTCAGCGTCGTCGGCTCGTCCTCGCTGTGCGTGGTCGCGAACGAGGAGACCGCGAGGAGCGTGTCGCGGTTGTCGGAGTCGGTGAGCAGCCCCTCCTTCAGGACCGCGCCGAACTCCCGCCAGAACGTGGCGTAGCGGTCGGGGGCCGCGGTCATCATGTCCTTGACCGTTGCGACGACCTTCTTGGTGAGGCGGCGCTGCATCATCCGGATGTGCCGGTCCTGCTGGAGGATCTCCCGGGAGACGTTCAGCGAGAGGTCCGCCGCGTCGACCACGCCCTTGACGAAGCGCAGGTACGGCGGCAGCAGCGCCTCGCAGTCGTCCATGATGAAGACGCGCTTCACGTACAGCTGCACACCGCGCTTGTAGCCCTGGTTGTACAGGTCGTGCGGGGCGTGCGAGGGGACGAACAGCAGCGCCTGGTACTCGAAGGTGCCCTCCGCCTGGAGCCGGACGGTCTCCAGCGGCTCGCGCCAGTCGTGGCTGATGTGCTTGTACAGCTCGTGGTACTCGTCGTCGGACACCTCGTCGCGCGAGCGCGCCCACAGCGCCTTCATCGAGTTCAGCGTCTCGGGTTCGGGCGCGGGCGTGTCGTCGGCGTCGTCGGAGCCGTCCGCGTCGGCCTTCTTCGCGGCCTTCTTCGGGACGGTCCTGATCGGCCAGGTGATGAAGTCCGAGTACCGCTTGACGATCTCCTTGATCGTCCACGGCGAGGTGTAGTCCTGGAGCTTGTCCTCGTCGTCCGCCGGCTTGAGGTGCAGCGTGACGGTGGTGCCCTGGGGCGCGTCCTCGACGCTCTCCAGCGTGTACGTGCCCTCCCCGCGCGACGACCAGCGGGTGCCCTTGCTCTCGCCGGCCCGCCGGGTCAGCAGGGTCATCTCGTCGGCCACCATGAAGCCGGAGTAGAAGCCGACGCCGAACTGTCCGATGAGCCCCTCGGCCCCGCCCTCCTCCTGGGCCTCGCGCAGCTCCTGCGCGAACTTCGCCGTGCCCGAGTTGGCGATGGTGCCGATGAGCCGGCCGACCTCGTCGTACGACATCCCGATGCCGTTGTCCCGCACGATCAGGGTGCGGGCCTCGGTGTCGGTCTCGATCTCGATGTGCAGGTCGGACACGTCCGCGTCCGGTGCGTCGTCCCGCAGCGCGGCGAGGCGCAGCTTGTCCAGCGCGTCGGAGGCGTTGGAGACGAGCTCGCGGAGAAAGACGTCCTTGTTCGAGTAGACCGAGTGGATCATCAGCTGCAACAACTGACGGGCCTCTACCTGGAACTCAAACGTTTCGGTCGACATGATGCGCGTATCCCTCACAGGTTCCGGAGTCTCCTGAACTGGCGAAAGCCACTGTAAGACACCAAGTCAGCCCGCACCGCTCGCTGTTCGAGCTCGTGGGCCCGGAGCCGGTGGCGTCGGCGGGCGTCGGCGGGCGTCGGCGGGCGTCGGCGCAGCAGCGCGCCGCGCAGGGTGAGGCCGTAGCCGACGCGCAGCCGGCGCAGTTCCCACAGGGCCACCGCGGTGACCGAGAGCGGCGCGCCCGGCATCAGCACGATCCGCACCGGGCCCGGCACACCCTCGTACGCCCCGGTGAGCAGGTCGATCAACGCCATCTCCCATACGAGCACCAGTGCCAGCAGCGGCGGGACCGTCTCGTGTATGTCCGCGGCGCGGAAGACGTGCGCCAGGGACATGCCGACTCCGTAGACGACGAACGGCACGATCCAGCAGAGCGTGAACAGTGTGCCGACGACGGTGACCGCCGTCATCACGGGGTTCGTGGCGAACCGCCCCTCGACGAAGCCGGTGAGCACGGACGCCGGGAACACCGCGACCGCTGCGATGATCGCCACGATCGAGCCGAACGGCTTGTGCACCGCGCGCCTCTCGAACGCGAACTCCCCGGCCGGGCTGATCGCGCGCAGCTCGGGCAGCCGCCGGAACAGCATCGGCAGCGCGACCCGGCGCTCGGCCCGGGCCGGCGACTGGCCGAGGCAGTGGTGCGGACCGTGGCCGAAGGCGAGGTGCGCACCGGCGTCCCGCGTGATGTCGAGCGTGTCCGGGTCGGCGAAGACCGCCGGATCCCGGTTGGCCGCCTGGAGTGCGACGACCACGCCTTCGCCGGCCCGGACGGTGACTCCGCCGACCTCCATGGCGAACAGCTGGCCGGGGTGCGCGGCGGCGGGGTCGGCTGGAGCCCGGGGAACCCCGGCCGGGACGTTCTCCGAGCTGAACCGGGGGTCGCTGAGGACGGCCCGGGCGTCCTCGTGCCGGGACCAGCCAGGGGCGGAGGTCGCCCCACAGCTGATCCGGGTCACGGGGATCGGTGGTCAGGGGGAGGTGGTCAGGGGGAGGTGAGGCCGGCCAGGGCGAGGAGGAGGTCCTTGACCTCGGTGGCGTCGATCTCGCCCCGGGCCAGGTCGGGCCGCGAGCACAGCAGGACGGGGCTGTCCTGCGGGTCCTGCGGCAGCCGGCCGTGGCTGCCGCGCACGCCGGAGGGGTCCAAGGGGACCGTTCTGATCCGGTAACGCAGGCCGGCCTTCTTGCGGGCGACCTGGCCGATGGCGCGGGCCTTCACGCCGGGCACGGTGGGGTCGTAGAGGAGTTCGGCCGGGTCGTAGCCGGGCTTGCGGTGGATCTCGACCTGACGGGCGAAGTCCGGGGCACGGTCGTCGTCGAGCCAGTAGTAGTAGGTGAACCAGGCGTCCGGCTCCGCGATGGCGACCAGTTCCCCGGAGCGTTCGTGGTCCAGGCCGTTCGCCGCCTTGCCCGCCGCGTCCAACACCTCCTCCACGCCGTCCAGTTCGGACACGATCTTCGCGACCCGTTCGAGGTCCGCCGGATCCCGCACGTACACGTGGGCGACCTGGTGGTCGGCGACGGCGAAGGCACGGGAGGTCCAGGGGTCGAGGTACTCCATGCCGTCCTGCGTGTGGACTTCGAGCAGCCCGGCCCGGCGCAGCGCGCGGTTGACGTCGACCGGCTTGGAGGCGGGCGCGATGCCGTACTCGCTCAGGATCACGACCGTGGCGTCCTCCCTGCGGAAGTGGTCGAGCAGCGGGCGCAGCGCGTCGTCGAGCCGCTTCGCCTCGCGGGCGGACTGCGCCGAGTCCGGACCGGACCGCTGGGGTTCGTAGTCCAGGTGCGGTACGTAGACCAGGGTGAGGTCGGGGCTGTGCTCGTCGAAGATCTGGCGGGCGGCGGCCAGGATCCACTGGCTGGAGGGCATCCCGGCGCTGGGTCCCCAGTAGGTGAACAGCGGGAACGGGCCGAGCCGGTCCGTGAGTCGGTCGTGCAGGGCGGGCGGCCAGGTGTAGCAGTCGGGTTCCTTGCGGCCGTCGGAGTAGTAGACCGGGCGCGGGGTCACGGTGAAGTCGACGTCGGCTCCCATGGCGTACCACCAGCAGACGTTGGCGACCTTGTAGTCGGGGTCGGTCCGGCGCGCCGTGTCCCACAGCTTCTCACCGCCGACCAGCGCGTTGTGCTGCCGCCACAGCAGGACTTCGCCCAGGTCGCGGAAGTACCAGCCGTTGCCGACGATGCCGTGCTCGGTGGGCGGGACGCCGGTGAGGAGGGTGGACTGCACCGAGCAGGTCACGGCGGGCAGCACGGGGTTGAGCCGGGCCTGGAAGCCCTGCGCGGCGACGGCCGAGACGGCGGGCATGTGGCGCAGCATGCGGGGGGTGAGGCCGACGATGTCGAGGACGACCAGTCTCGTCACGAGACAGGCTCCTTTCTCGGAGGTTCGGTGCTGGTGGGCGTGGTCGGTGCGGCGGGCGTGGTCGGTGCTGGTGGGCGTGGTCGGTGCGGCGGGCCTGGTGGGTGCGGTGGGTTCATGGGGCAGGCCGAGCTCCTCGAACCGGACGCGGGTCCAGGCCGGTTCGGCGGCCAGGCCCGCGACGAGCCCCTCCCGGTCGTGCGGCCGCACGCGTTCGGGGAGGACCGACCAGGTGTAGGTCTCGACCCCGACGTGGTCACAGACTGCCCTCGAATCGCCGAGCGACTCCCCCGGCGCGGTGGCCAGTTCGGGTGCCGTGGTGCGCAACGGCGGTGAGCTGTCGGTCGAGGACGTGGGCGATGTGTGGGTCCACCGCGCATACCTCCTGTTCGGCCGCGCATACGACAACAGCCGTACGGGGGTGGGGGTGGGGGTGTTGGGTTGGCCGTGCGAAGGGCTGGTGGCGCAAAGGGGTTGGCGGTGCGCAGGGGTTGGCGGTGCCTGACGCGGCGGTGGAACGCCGTGGCGTCAGAAGGGCTCGGCCGCCTTGAGGAACTCCAGCGAGCGGCGGGCGACTTCGGGGGCGTCCAGCGCCGCGCCCTGGATCTCCACGGAGACCGGCCCCCGGTACCCGGAGTCCTTGAGGGCGGCCAGCACGGGCGGGAAGTCGATCTCGCCCGTGCCGAGTTCGAGGTGCTGGTGGACGCCTCGCCGCATGTCCTCGATCTGCACGTTCACCAGGTGTGGGGCGGCCAGTGCGACACAGTCGAGCAGCGGGAGGTCGTCGACGCAGTGGGCGTGGCCGATGTCGAGCGTGACGCCGAACCCTTCGGGGTCGCCGAGCCGGCCGCGCAGCTCCAGGACGCGTTCCACGGTGTCGACGAACATGTACGGCTCGGGCTCGAAGCCGAGGGCCACACCGTTGGCGCGGGCCAGGTCCAGAACCTCTTCGCAGCCCGTGGCCAGCCGCTTCCAGGCCTCGTCCGCCGACACGCCCTGCGGGGCCGGGCCGCTGCACAGGTGGACGGCCGGGGCGCCCAGCTCGGCCGCGATGCGCACGGCGCGGGCCAGCAGGTCGACGCGCCGCTCGGCCCCGGGGGCCGACATCAGGGTGGGGAGGTGCTTGTGCCACGGGTCCAGCAAGTAGGGCGCGCCGGTCTCGACCACGACCGCCAGCCCCAGCTGCTCCAACCGTCTTGCGAGAGCGGCGACTCGGCGCGGCAGGTCCGGGGCGAACGGGTCGAGGTGACCGTGGTCGAGGGTGAGCCCGACCGAGTCGTACCCGAGGTCGGCGAGCACGGTCAGCGCGTCGTCGAGCCGGTGATGGGTGAACCCGTTGGTCCCGAACCCGAACCGAAGCCCACCGGCGGGACGGGGACCCACGTCACCCGTACTCACGCCACCACTACACACGTCACCACTGCTCACGCCACCACTACACACGCCACCGCTACCCGCCTCACCGACGTCGGCCCCACCCGCATACGCACCGCCCGAGCCCGTGCTCATGTGGGCGAAACCTTCCGGGCGAGGCGGCGTGCCAGTGGGTGGGCCACGGCCAGGATTGCGGCCAGGGCCGCGCCCCCGCCGCCCGCGGTGAGCGACGCCTGAAGGGGCATCAGCGACAGGATCCCGGTGCCGACGGCGCCGCGGACGTTGTCCGCGGAGGGCTCCCGCGCCGCCCGCGCCTGCGCGCTCCCGTAGGTGGCGAGGTAACCGAGCGCGCCGGCGGCGGCGCCGATCCGAGCGGCGGGACCGCGCCGTCTCCAGGTGGGAAGTGCCGCGGCGGCCAGGGCGGTTGCGGTACTGCCGGCCAGCGTGGCGACCGGCACGGTGCGCGGCGCTCCGGACACCTCGTGAAGGCTCAGCGCCATGACCGTGCAGGTGTGCGCGCCGACCAGCAACGCCGCCGGCAGCGCGGCCGCCCGGCGGCCGGGGTCCGCTCCGGCCAGCACGTTCAGCGCCCGGGCTCCCGCCATGGCCGCGGGCCCGGCCGGGGTGGACTTCAGGCCCAGGTCGTACGCCCAGACCAGCCCGGTCAGCGGGAGTGCCACCCCTAGTGCCCGCCGCCCGCCGCCCAGAGCGGCGAGGCCGAGGCCCGCCGCGGTGAGCCCGCACGCGGTGGTGAGCGCGGTGCGGCGGGCAACTCGCCCGGAGGGTATGGGTCGTCCGGGTCGCTCCACCGCGTCGACGGTGGCGTCCGCGTAGTCGTTGAGCGCCATTCCCGCCCAGTAGAGGGCGACGGAGGAAGCCATCGTGGCGACGATGCGGGGCCGGGGCGTTCCGGCGCTCGCGACCGCGCCGGCGAGGACGTCACCGGGCACGCTCAATGCTGCCGGCATGCGGATCAGCTGCGCCAGATCGGCAAGGCGTGGGGGAGAACGGAAATCGTTCGTGCCATGCATGATCGGACTACTTCCAACATTTTGACTCTCATATGCCTCCCCCTGATCACTTCTGTGAAGAAGCCGCGTGTGCGCCCTATCGAACACGCACGCGTCCGGGCCCTCTTGTTCAGCCTGGACCGACCCCCTAGCCTCATTTTGTGCCGCAAATAAACAAAACCCGAACGCACAACGTCGTGCCGGGCTACGGCAACGATCTGACCCGCCTCCGTATCGCCCTGACCACGTTCTTCGCCCTCGACGGCTTCATCTTCGCCGGATGGGTCGTGCGCATCCCGGCCGTCAAGCACCAGACCGGCGCCTCCCCCAGCACGCTCGGACTCGCGCTCCTCGGTGTCTCCGCGGGCGCGGTGATCACGATGATGTTCACCGGACGCCTCTGCCACCGCTACGGCAGCCCCCCGGTCACCGTGGTCTGCGCGGTCCTGCTCTCCCTCACCGTCACCCTCCCCCCGCTCACCCACTCCGTGGCCGCGCTCGGCGCCGTCCTGCTGCTGTTCGGGGCGGCTTACGGCAGCATCAACGTGGCGTTCAACAGCGCCGCCGTGGATCTGGTCGCGGCGCTGCGCAGGCCGATCATGCCCACCTTCCACGCGGCCTTCAGCCTGGGCGGCATGCTCGGCGCCGGGCTCGGCGGGCTCGTCGCGGGCTCCCTGTCGCCGACCCGCCATCTGCTGGCCCTCGGAATCGTCGGCCTGCTCGTCACCGCGCTCACGGCACCCACACTGCTCCGACACGAGGCGCCCCGACCGCCGGAACCCACCACCGACACGCGGCCCGCGGACGGGGTCCCGTCGCCCGCGAAGGCGGACCCGCGCCACCCGACCACCCGCACCCCCGCCCGCACGCGCCGACTCGTCGTCGTGTTCGGACTCATCGCCCTGTGCACCGCCTACGGCGAGGGAGCCCTCGCCGACTGGGGCGCTCTGCACCTGGAACAGGACCTGGGCGCCTCCGCCGGGGTCGCCGCGGCCGGGTACTCCTGCTTCGCCCTCGCCATGACCATCGGCCGCCTCACCGGCACCACCCTTCTCGAACGGCTCGGCCGCACCCGCACGGTGGTGGCCGGGGGCACGGTCGCCGCGGCCGGGATGCTGCTCGGCTCCCTCGCTCCCGCCCTCTGGGCGGCGCTGGTCGGCTACTGCATCGCGGGCCTCGGCCTGGCCAACCTCTTCCCGGTCGCCGTCGAGCGCGCCGGGGCGCTGGCCGGCCCGAGCGGAGTCGCCATCGCCTCGACGCTCGGCTACGGGGGCATGCTCCTGGGCCCGCCCGCGATCGGCTTCATGGCCGACTGGTTCTCCCTTCCGACAGCTCTCACCAGCGTGGCGCTGCTGGCCGCGGCAGCCGCGGCGATCGGCCTCACCACGCGCCGGGCGACGTTCGGCTGAACCGCGTCGCCGCTCCCCTCGGCCGCACTCCATCCGGCAGACTCCCCCACATGGAGACTGCCGAGTTCATCAGCGTCCTGGACCGGGAGGGCCGCGCGCTGGCCGCCGCCGCGGCGCAGGCGGGCCCCGACGCGAAGGTGCCGACCTGCCCCGACTGGCAGGTCAGGGACCTGCTGCGGCACACGGGCGCGGTGCACCGCTGGGCCGCGTCGTTCGTGGCCGAGGGAGGCCTTGCGTTCCATCCTCTCGCCGAGCGGCCGGACCTCGACGGCGACCCGCTCCTCGACTGGTACCGCGAGGGGCACGGCCGACTCGTCGACACCCTGTCCGCCGCCTCGCCCGACCTGCGCTGCTGGCACTTCCTGCCCGCGCCGTCGCCGCTCGCGTTCTGGGCCCGGCGACAGGCGCACGAGACGGCCGTGCACCGCGTCGACGCCGAGTCGGCCCGTGGCCGAGGACCCGAGGAGATCGCCCGGGACCTCGCCGTCGACTTCGCCGCGGACGGCGTCGACGAACTGCTGCGCGGCTTCCACGCGCGCGACAGGAGCAGGGTGCGCACCGAGGAGCCCCGGGTCCTGCGGGTACGGGCGACGGACACGGCCGACGCCGTCTGGACCGTACGCCTGTCGCCGGAACCGGCCGTGACGGAGCGGACCGCGCAAGGGGACGCCGACTGCGAGGTGTCCGGACCGGCGGCGCAGCTCTACCTGTCGTTGTGGAACCGGCTGCCGCTCCCCGCCGCGACCGGGGACGCCGCGCTGGCCGCACTGTGGCGGGAGACGTCCGCCGTCTGACCGACCGTCTCCCGGGGTCAGTCCGTCAGCATCCGGGTCAACACCGCGCGCTGCACCGGCCGTACGTCGCCGTGCAGCACGCGCCCTTTCCGGGTCAGCGCCACCCGCACGCCCCGCCGGTCCTCCGCGCAGAGGCCGCGCTCGACCAGACCGTCCTTCTCCAGCCGGGCGATGAGCCGCGACAGCGCGCTCTGGCTGAGATGGACCCGTTCGGCGATCTCCTGGACGCGGTAGCTGCACGAGCCGTCCGGCGCGCCTGATTCGGCGAGGACGTCGAGCACCTCGAAGTCGCTGGCGCACAGGCCGTGTTGATGCAGCGCCCGGTCGAGTTCGCACTGGGTGCGCGCGTGCAGCGCGAGCATGTCCCGCCACTGCTCGACGAGCGCCTGCTCGGCCTCCCCCTCGGCCTCTGTCCCGCCCGTCTCCGCCGCCATGGGGCGCACCGTAGCAGAGTACGGAAATTATTGCATCGGAATTAAATGCGCTTGCATTCGATGCATGCACATGTACTGTTCTGCGACATGACCTCTCCGCTCCCCTCCCCCGCGTCCCCACCCACCGAGGGCCGCTGGACATCCCGGCTGTGGGGCACCCTGCTGGTGCTGTGCGCCGCGATGTTCCTGGACGCGCTGGACGTGTCGATGGTCGGCGTCGCCCTGCCGTCCATAGGCTCCGACCTCGACCTTTCCACCTCGACCCTGCAATGGGTCGTCAGCGGCTACATCCTGGGCTACGGCGGCCTGCTCCTCCTCGGCGGCCGCGCGGCCGACCTGCTGGGCCGCCGCCAGGTCTTCCTGATCGCCCTGGGCGTCTTCGCGCTGGCCTCCGTGCTCGGCGGCCTCGTCGACTCGGGTCCGCTGCTCATCGCGAGCCGGTTCATCAAGGGCCTCAGCGCGGCCTTCACGGCCCCGGCGGGGCTGTCCATCATCACGACGACGTTCCCGGAGGGCCCGCTGCGCAACCGCGCGCTGGCCATCTACACCACCTGCGCCGCGACCGGCTTCTCGATGGGCCTGGTCCTCTCCGGCCTGCTCACGGAGGCCAGTTGGCGCCTCACCATGCTGCTGCCCGCGCCGATCGCCCTGATCGCGCTGGCGGCGGGCCTGAAGCTGCTGCCGCGCAGCGAACGGGAGAAGGACCACAACGGCTACGACGTCCCCGGCGCCGTCCTCGGCACCGCGTCGATGCTGCTGCTGGTCTTCACGGTGGTGCAGGCCCCGGAGGCCGGCTGGACCTCCGCCCGCACCCTGCTGTCCTTCCTGGCCGTCGCCGTCCTGCTCACCGTCTTCGTCCTCGTCGAACTCCGCTCCGCGGGCCCGCTGATCAGGCTCGGCGTGCTGCGGTCCGGCGGCCAGATCCGCGCCCAGCTCGGCGCCATGACCTTCTTCGGCTCGTACATCGGCTTCCAGTTCCTGGCCACCCTGTACATGCAGACGCTGCTCGGCTGGTCCGCGCTGCACACCGCGCTCGCCTTCCTGCCGGCCGGCGCGCTGGTGGCCGTGTCCTCGACCAAGGTGGGCTCGATCGTGGACCGGTTCGGCACCCCGCGCCTGATCGCGGTGGGCTTCGCGTTCATGGTCGCCGGGTACGCGCTGTTCCTGCGCGTCGATCTCGACCCGGTCTACGCCGCCGTCATCCTGCCGTCGATGCTGCTGATCGGCGCGGCCTGCGCGCTGGTCTTCCCCTCGCTCAACATCCAGGCCACCAACGGCGTGCCGGACCACGAGCAGGGCATGGTCTCCGGCCTGCTCAACACGTCGGTGCAGGTGGGCGGCGCGATCTTCCTGGCGGTGGTCACCGCCGTGGTGACCGCGGGCGCGCCCGCCGACGCCACCCCGCAGGCCGTCCTCGACAGCTACCGCCCCGGGCTGACGGTGGTGACGCTGATCGCCGCCGCGGGCCTGCTCATCACCCTCCCGGGCCTGCGCACCCGGCGCGACCGGGGCTCGGTCGTCGTCGCCAAGTCCACCGTGACGGAGGCGGAGGCGGAGACGGAGGCGGAGACGGCGGGGGCGGGGGTTCGCGACTAGGGGGCTTCTGATGGATCTCCGTGGGAGAAGGAGCGGCGTTCGGTGCGTGCTCTCGGTGTGCCGGGCGAGAGTCCTCGTAGCGGAGCTAC
>NZ_JBFAKW010000081.1:0-41771 GCF_040655955.1 Streptomyces sp. NPDC050263
TTGGCGGTGATGCCCTTGAGGTCGCCGACGCCGTCGCCGTTGCTGTCCTGGAAGGAACGGACGAGGACTTCGTAGAACACCGCGCGCTTGAACCAGTCGGGGTCGCGGTCCTTGGCGGGGGTGTCCTCGAAGGTGTCCGGAACAGGCGAGTTGACGGTCATGGCGGTCTGGAGCCTCCGATCGGCGGTGCGGGTCACCGGACGTGGAACACGTGGGCAGGCGTCCGGCCGGGCTCCAGGCGCACGTAGTTGGTGCTGCCCCAGGCGTACGTCTCACCTGTCAGTTCGTCGTGCACGGACAGGGTGGCGTCGTGGTCCAGGCCGAGTTGCGGCATGTCCAACGAGAGCGTGGCCTCCTGGGTGTGGTGGGGGTCGAGGTTGACGACCACCAGAACCGTGTTCGAGCCCGCCCGCTTGCTGTACGCGATGACGGCGGGGTTGTCCGTGTCGTGGAACCGGAGGTTGCGCAGCCGGTGCAGCGCCGGGTGGGCCCGCCGGATCGCGTTGAGCTTCGTGATCAGCGGGGCGAGGCTGCGGCCCTCGCGTTCGGCCGCCGCCCAGTCGCGTTGCTTGAGCTGGTACTTCTCGGAGTCGAGGTACTCCTCGCCGCCCGGCCCCAGCGGGGTGTTCTCGCAGAGTTCGTAGCCGCTGTAGACACCCCAGGTCGGGGAGAGGGTGGCGGCCAGGACGGCGCGGGACTCGAAGGCGGGTCGGCCGCCGTGCTGGAGGTGGGCGTGCAGGATGTCGGGGGTGTTGGGGAAGAGGTTGGGCCGCATGTAGGAGGCGGCCTCCCCCGACAGCTCCGTGAGGTACTCCGTCAGTTCCTGCTTGGTGTTGCGCCAGGTGAAGTACGTGTAGGACTGCTGGAAGCCGATCTGGGCGAGGGTGTGCATCATCGCCGGCCGGGTGAAGGCCTCGGCCAGGAAGATCACGTCGGGGTCGGTGCGATTGACGTCCGCGAGGACCCGCTCCCAGAACACGACCGGTTTGGTGTGCGGGTTGTCGACGCGGAAGATCCGCACCCCGTACGACATCCAGTGCCGCAGCACACGGACGGTCTCGGAGATCAGCCCCTTCGGGTCGGCGTCGAAGGCGATCGGGTAGATGTCCTGGTATTTCTTCGGCGGGTTCTCCGCGTAGGCGATCGTGCCGTCCGGCCGGTGGTGGAACCACTCGGGGTGCTTGTGCACCCAGGGGTGGTCGGGGGAGCACTGGAGGGCGAAGTCGAGGGCGATCTCCAGTCCGAGCTCGCGCGCCCGCTCCACGAACCAGGCGAAGTCCTCCAGCGTGCCCAGCTCCGGGTGGACCGCGTCGTGCCCGCCCTCCGGCGAGCCGATCGCCCACGGCACGCCGACGTCGTCCGGCCCGGCGTTCAACGTGTTGTTGCGGCCCTTGCGGAAGGTCGTGCCGATCGGGTGGATCGGCGGCAGATAGACGACGTCGAAGCCCATCTCGGCGATCGCGGGCAGTCGGCGCGCGGCCGTGCGGAAGGTGCCGTGCGGGCGCTCCGGGGTGCCCTCGGAGCGGGGGAAGAACTCGTACCAGGAGCCGTACAGGGCCCGCTCCCGCTCGACGAGCAGCGGCAGCGGCTCGGAGGCGGTGACCAGTTCCCGCAGCGGGCGCCGGGCGAGGAGTGCCGTCACCTCCGGCGTCGATGCCGTCGCGTAGCGCTCGGCGACCGGCGCCGAGTCGTCGAGCAGCCGCTTCGCCGTGTCCCGCAGCAGGGTGCGCTCCGGCCCGCGCGGGGCTTTGGCGGCCGCGCGCTCGAAGAGGTGGCCGCCCTCCTCCAGCACCAGGCCCGTGTCGATCCCGGCCGGGATCTTGATCTCCGCGTGGCCGCGCCAGGTGGCGATCGGGTCGCTCCAGGCCTCCACGACGTACGTCCAGCGGCCCATGGCCTCCAGGGTCACGTCGGCGCCCCAGCGGTCGCTGCCGGGGGCGAGTTCGCGCATCGGCGTCCAGGGCCCGCGATCGCCGTCCGGGCTCTTGAGGACCACGTTGGCGCCGATGGCGTCATGGCCCTCGCGAAACACCGTCGCGGAGATCCGCACCGTCTCCCCGGTCACGGCTTTCGCCGGCCGCCTGCCGCACTCCACGCGCGGTTCGACGTCCCGCACCGGGATACGGCCGATCGCCCTGGTGGACTTCACGCTTGCACCTCCGCTTGCTGAAAATGGCGTTGTTCGCCCGATGTTGGGCGAACGACCTGCACCCGCCCGGCGTTACGTCTCCGCCGGCAGACAGCGGAGGGGGCGGGCCACGGCGAGGCGGGCGACGCCGTTGCGCCGGCTCGGCGCCCTGCGCTGCCGAAGGGGGGCGTCCGTACCGGCCCGCAGATACTGCTCGGCGGCCTCGGCGGCCTCCCGGGCGCAGCGCTTGCCCATCAGCACGCACAACGTGTAGCCGCAGTCCTCGAAGGTCGCCCGGGCCGTGCGGTCGCCGGGGCGCGCGAGCATGGCCCGCTCCCAGGCGCGGTAACTGCGCAGGGTTCTGGCGACTTCGGTCTTCGCTGGTTGCAGCATCGCGCGGTTCACCTTCCGGGAGTTCAAGAGGTACGTCGCTCGAGGCGAGCGGGTCGGCTCATGCGTCGAGGCCCTTCACACAGAGGCGCGAAAAGCGTCCAACCTCCCGAGGCCTTCACTTATGGTGCACGGCGCATCACCCAACGTCCTGTTGGATCTTGGTTGTGGTGTGCTCGTGTTGCACGAATGGCGTAGCAGCCCCACTGTGGTTGTGACTCAGAAGCGATTTCCGCTCACGCTTCGTGTCGGGTAACTCGACCTGTCGGGCCGAGGAGGAGCGGGAGCCTCGCCGGTGAGGAGCGAACGAGATGAAGACCGCAGTCCCCTGCTACTACCACCTCGACGTGGACGTGAGTCCGGAACGGGTCGCACAGGTCAGGCGCATCCTGGCCGCCCATCTGAAGTACTGGGACCTCGAGACGCTCGTCGAGCCCGTCTGCCGCGGCGCCGAGCTGCTGCTGCGGGCCATCGACGAACACGCCACGGACAAGCACATCTCCATCGAGATGTGGTGGAACGGCCAGCATCTGATCACCGCCGTCGGCGGCGGCGACCGCCGGCTGCGCCCCGACCAGGACCTGCGCTCCTGTCTGGAGCGGATCGCCGCGATGAGCGACGGCTGGGGCTGCTGCGCCACCGACACCGGCAGCAAGGTCATCTGGTTCTCCCAGCGGGCCCGTTCCGGCGAACGTGTGCCGCTGGTGCCGACCGTGCCGACGCCGAGCCTGCGCGAGGTGCTGCGGGTGCCGCGGGAACTGCCGGTGGCGGCCCTGGCCGCCCCGGCGGGCGAGGCCCGCGGCGTCCTGGCGGCCGCCCGGTGACCTCACGGGCGAACCGGACCCACCGCAGTGCAGGGGTGCCCGCCTGGAGCGGGCACCCCTACCCGTTGGGCGCCGACTTCGACGGACAGGGCACCAACTTCGCCCTGTTCAGCGAGGTCGCCCAGCGCGTCGACCTGGTCCTCGTCGACGACGACGGCACCGCCCGCGAGGTCCCGCTGACCGAGGTCGACGGCTTCGTCTGGCACGCCTACCTGCCCGGCACCGGCCCGGGGCAGCGCTACGGCTTCCGGGTGCACGGGCCGTGGGACCCCGCCGCCGGCCACCGCTGCAACCCGGCGAAACTGCTCCTGGATCCCTACGCGAGGGCCGTCGACGGGCAGATCGACAACCACGCCTCGCTCCTCGAACGGGCCGGCGAGGGCCCCGACCCGGCGAACAGCGCCGGACACACCCTGCTCGGCGTGGTCACCGACCCCGCCTTCGACTGGGGCGACGACGAACCGCCGCAGCGCCCCTACGCCGACACGGTGATCTACGAGGCCCATGTGCGCGGGCTGACCCGCACCCACCCCGACGTGCCGCGCGCCCTGCGCGGCACCTACGCCGGCCTCGCGCACCCCGCGGTGACCGAGCACCTCACCTCGCTGGGCGTGACGGCGATCGAGCTGATGCCCGTGCACCAGTACGTGCAGGACGGCGTGCTGAAGGACCGCGGGCTGTCCAACTACTGGGGCTACAACACCATCGGCTTCTTCGCCCCGCACAACGCCTACGCCGCCCACGGCAGCCGCGGCGGGCAGGTCACCGAGTTCAAGACCATGGTGAAGGCGCTGCACGCGGCCGGACTCGAGGTGATCCTCGACGTCGTCTACAACCACACCGCCGAGGGCAGCGAGAAGGGGCCCACCCTCTCCCTCCGCGGCATCGACAACGCCTCCTACTACCGGCTCGTGGACGGCGACTGGGCGCACTACTACGACACCACGGGCACCGGCAACAGCCTGCTCATGCGGCACCCGTACGTCCTTCAGCTGATCATGGACTCGCTGCGGTACTGGGTGACGGAGATGCACGTCGACGGCTTCCGCTTCGACCTGGCCGCCACCCTCGCCCGCCAGTTCCACGAGGTGGACCGGCTGTCCGCGTTCTTCGACCTCATCCAGCAGGACCCGGTGATCAGCCGCGTCAAGCTCATCGCCGAGCCCTGGGACGTCGGCGAGGGCGGCTACCAGGTGGGCAACTTCCCGCCCCTGTGGTCGGAGTGGAACGGCCGCTACCGGGACGCCGTACGGGACTTCTGGCGTGCGGAACCCGGCTCACTGGGCGAGTTCGCCTCCCGGCTGACCGGCTCCTCCGACCTGTACGACCACAGCAGGCGCCGCCCGCGCGCCAGCGTCAACTTCGTCACCGCGCACGACGGTTTCACCCTGCTCGACCTCGTCTCGTACAACGACAAGCACAACGAGGCCAACGGTGAGGGCAACCGGGACGGCGAGAGCGTCAACCGGTCCTGGAACTGCGGGACCGAGGGCCCCACCGGCCGCCCCGCGGTCCTCGAACTGCGCGCCCGGCAGCAGCGCAACCTGCTCGCCACGCTGCTGCTGTCGCAGGGCATTCCGATGCTGTCCCACGGCGACGAGCTCGGCCGCACGCAGCGCGGCAACAACAACGCCTACTGCCAGGACAACGAAGTCTCCTGGACCGACTGGCGGTTGACCGGCGAGCAGCGGGCCCTCACCGACTTCTGCCGGCGTCTCGTCGCGCTGCGCGCCGCCCACCCCGTGCTGCGGCGGCGGCGCTTCTTCCGCGGCGAGACCGTCCGACGCGCCGGGCAGCCCCTGCCCGACCTGGTCTGGCTGCTGCCGGACGCGCGCGAGATGACGGCCCGGGACTGGCACCGCGCCGACGCGCACAGCGTCGGCGTCTTCCTCAACGGCGACGCCATCGCCGAACCCGACCCGCGCGGCCGGCCGCTCGTCGACGACTCGTTCCTGCTGCTGTTCAACAGCTACTGGGAACCGGTCGTCTTCCGGCTGCCGGGCGCCGCGTACGGCGAGCGCTGGACGGTGTGCGCCGACACCGTGGAGCCGGACGGCGTCCCCGACGAGACGGAGTACAAGGCGGGCGCGGAAGTCACGCTGGAGGCCCGCAGCCTGATCGTGCTGGCACGGCCCCCGAGGCGCTCCGAGTAGCAGAGACCGGGAGCCGGACCCGGAACCGGACCCGGAGCGGGACCTCAGTGCTCGCGGTGCGAGGTCACGGTGAACTGGGCGCCGTCCGGATCCCGTAGGACCGCCTCGTGCTCGGACTCGACCAGCACGCTGCCGCCGTGCTTCTCCGCGGCCCGCGCGCAGGCCGCCACGTCCGCCACGGCGAAGTGCACCTGCCAGTGCGGACGGATCGTCGGGTCGGGGGCCGCCTCCAGCGCGCCCGACTCGATCCGGGCCACGACCTCGCCCCGGCTGCGCAGCACGACCTCGCCGCCCTCGTAGCGGACCTCGCAGGCGCCGGGGCGGTCGGTGGCCCAGTCGAGGAGCTCGCCGTAGAAGATGGCGGAGTCGAAGGCGTCGCGCGTGTGGAGTCTGATGAAGGCGGGCGCCGCCTGCTGCCAGGCCTCCCAGTTGCCGATCAGCTCCCCCTCCCAGACGCCGAAGGTCGCGCCGTCGCGGTCGGCCAGCAGCACCGCCCGGCCCGGCGGGAGCGAGATCGGGCCCACGGCCACGGTCCCGCCGCGCTCCCGGGCCCGGGACGCCGCCTCGTCCGCGCTGGGCACCGCGAAGTAGGGCGTCCAGGCGACCGCCATCTGCCACATCGACGCGACGGCGGCCACCCCGGCGACCGGGACGTCGCCGACCAGCGCCGTGCGGAAGTGGTCGCCGAGCACGCCCCGACGCCACTCCCAGCCCAGCACGGCCCCGTAGAAGTCCTGGGTGGCCTCCAGATCGCGGCTGGTCAGGCTCACCCAGCAGGGCGCACCGAACACGGATTGCGTGGAGACGGCTCTCCGCGCACCGGAGGCGGAGGTCGGGCGATGGTTCATGGCACTCGCGTTCCTGGTCTCTCGGTCGGCGGGCGGGCGGTCCACCACCAGTGTCCGGCCGGAACCGTCCGGGGCGCCTGCCGAGTGATCCGGGCGAGGTCAGTTCGGCGCGGGCCGGCTCGTCTCGGCGGTGCTCTCCGCGATCTCCTCGATCTCCTCGCGCAGCCGCGCGAAGCAGCCGCTCAACAGCCTCGAGACGTGCATCTGCGAGATGCCCAGCTGCTGCGCGATCCGGCTCTGTGTCATGCCCGCGAAGAACCGCAGATACAGGATGGTCCGTTCGCGTTCCGGCAGCGCCCGCAGACAGGGCGCCACGGCCACCCGGTCGACGACCGTGTCGAAGCCGGGGTCGGGGCCGCCGAGGGCGTCCTCCAGCGAGTAGCCGTCGGTGCCGGGCAGTTCGGCCTCCAGCGACAGCGCGGAGAAGCACTCCAGCGCCTCCGTGCCGGTGCGCACCTCGTCCTCGGTCAGCTGCGCGTACGCGGCGATCTCGGCGTCGGTCGGCGACCGGCCCGGCGTCGTCTGGGACAGCTCCTTCGCGGCGTGCCGGACCCGGTTGCGCAGGTCCTGGACCCGGCGCGGCACGTGCAGCGTCCACATGTGGTCGCGGAAGTGGCGCTTGATCTCACCCGTGATCGTGGGCACCGCGTACGCCTCGAAGGCGCGACCGCGGTCCGGGTCATAGTGATCGACGGCCTTGACCAGCCCCAGGGCCGCGACCTGGTACAGGTCCTCCAGGGCCTCGCCGCGCCCCCGGAACCGGACGCCGATCCGCTCGGCCATCGGCAGCCAGAGACGGACCAGCTCGTCCTTGAGCGCCTGGCGCTCCGGCCCGTCGGGCAGCCCGGCGAGCCGTGCGAACGCATCGGTGGTGTCCGGGGCGTCGTCGTGGGGGTGCCGCTTGGTTCGGACGGTCGTCGTACGCATCACGCGCGCCTCCCTCAGGAGGGTGCCGGGTTCCACGGACGTGCCTCCTGTCCGAAGCACTTCGTGCCCGATTCCCGGCATCGAGCATTTTGAAACGGTTTCGTCCTATTTATACAGTGTTGCTCTTGGCGCCCCGCGACTGCCCCCTCGCCTCCCCGCCCCGCCCCCGCTCCCGCCCCCACTCTTGACCTCGCCTTGGGGTCGTTACCTCTGACACAGAGGTAACGTCGGACGTGTGGCAGGCGACGCGGAGGACGAGACGTTCCCGGAAGAGCTCGCCGACGCGCTCGTCGGCGTCCAGCGGCTGCTCAGAAGGCGGCTGCGGGCCGGTCTGACCGTGCCGCGGCTGCGGGGCGCCGAGGTCGAACTGCTGCGCCTGGTCGAGACCCGGCCCGGCATCGGCGTCTCGGAGGCGGCGAAGGAGCTCCACCTCGCGGGCAACTCCGTCTCGACCCTCGTCAACCAGCTGGTCAAGGACGGCTACCTGGTCCGGGAACGGGACCCGGCCGACCGGCGGGCCGCCCGGCTGCTGCTCACCGAGGCGGCCGAGACCCGGCTGCGGGCTTGGCAGGAGCGGCGCGCGGCGCTCGTCGGCCGGCAGGTCGCCCGTCTCGACGCCGCCGACCGGGAGGCTCTGCGCGCGGCGCTCCCGGCCCTGCGCGCACTCGCCGTCACCCTGCACGAGGAGGCCGAGGACTCATGACGACCGACACCGCCCCGGACGCCGTCGCCTGTACGCAGCTCGCGTACGCGTTCGGCGACACGCGGGCCGTCGACGGGCTGGAGCTGACCGTCCGGGAGGGCGAGGTCTTCGGCCTGCTCGGACCCAACGGAGCCGGCAAGACCACCGCCATCCGCTGCATCACCACGCTGCTGCCGGTCCCCTCCGGCATGGTGCGGGTCTTCGGCCACGACGCCGCCGGGGACCGGATGGCCGTTCGCCGGCTGCTCGGCTATGTGCCGCAGCAGCTCTCCGCGGACGCGGGCCTGACCGGCCGGGAGAACGTCGCCTTGTTCGCCCGGGTCTTCGACGTGCCCCGGCGCGAGCGCGCCGCACGCGTCGGACAGGCGCTGGCCGCCGTCGACCTCACGGACGCCGCCGACCGGCTGGCCGGCACCTACTCCGGCGGCATGGTCCGCCGCCTCGAACTCGCCCAGGCCCTGGTCAGCGCGCCCCGGCTGCTGATCCTCGACGAGCCGACCATCGGCCTCGACCCGATCGCCCGAACGAGCGTCTGGGAGCACATCACCGCCGTCCGCGAGGCCACCGGCATGACGGTCCTGGTGACCACGCACTACATGGACGAGGCCGACCAGTACTGCGACCGGGTCGCCCTGATGCACCGCGGCCGGATCCGCGCCCTCGGCACCCCCGTCGAGCTCCGGCAGGGGCTCGGGGAACGCCGACGGGCCGAGGACGCGGCGGCCACGGAACCGCTGCCGACCCTGGAGGACGTCTTCCGGGAGGTCGCCGGCAGCGGCCTCGACGAGCAGGCAGGAGGTTTCCGCGATGTCCGAAGCACCCGCCGCACCGCTCAGCGCGTCGGCTGACCGCGCCCGCGCACAGGGCATCGAGCTGCTGCTGGTGCCGCCCCGGCCCCGCGACGGCCGGCTCCTGCTGCCCGCCAGGATCGCCGCCCTGTGCGCCGTCGAGCTCCAGAAGCTGCGCCACGACCGCACCGAGCTGTACACCCGGGCCGTCCAGCCCGCCCTGTGGCTGCTGATCTTCGGTCAGACCTTCACCCGCATCAAGGCGATCCCCACCGGCGGCATCCCCTACATCGACTACCTGGCGCCCGGCATCATCGCCCAGTCCGCGATGTTCATCGCCATCTTCTACGGCATCCAGATCATCTGGGAGCGGGACGCCGGCGTCCTCAACAAGCTGCTGGTGACGCCCACTCCACGCTCCGCGCTCATCACCGGCAAGGCGTTCGCGGCCGGGGTGAAGTCGGTGATCCAGGCGGTCGTCGTGGTCGTCATCGCCGCCCTGCTCGGCGTCGCCCTGACCTGGAACCCGCTCAAGCTGCTCGGGGTCGTCGCGATCGTCGTCCTCGGCTCGGCCTTCTTCTCCTGTCTGTCGATGACCATCGCGGGCATCGTCCTCAGCCGCGACCGCCTGATGGGCATCGGGCAGGCGATCACCATGCCGCTGTTCTTCGGCTCCAACGCCCTCTACCCGGTCGACATCATGCCGGGCTGGCTCCAGGCGGTCAGCAAGGTCAACCCCCTCAGCTACGAAGTGGACGCCCTGCGGGGGCTGCTCCTCGGCACGCCCGCGCACCTCGCCCTCGACTTCGGGGTGCTGATCGTGGCGGCGGCGCTCGGCATCACGGCGGCCTCCTCGCTCCTGGGGCGGCTGGCCCGTTGATCTTGGCCGAAGACGTGATGTGCGGCACGCCCGTGGCAAGCCCTTTCCGGGCCGGTCGGCGGATTGTCCCTGCGCACGGCTTGATCAGTGATCAAAGGGGGCGAATTCCCTGGCCACAGCGCATTCTGCTCATTTGACAGTGCGCTCGGCACACGGATAGGAAGCAGCCGGTAGCAAGTCGAGAGGTGGACTGTGTACGAGCCGAACGTGGTCGGGGACTGGCACGAGTACGACGAGTACGCCGGTCTGCGGGTCCGCGTCCACCGCATGGAGCCGAGCGAGCCGCCGCGGGGGCGCGACGACGCAGCCGAGGGGCTGACCTATTTCTGCCTGCGGGTGACCGTCGAGAACCGGGGCGGCCTGAACCCCACGATCCACCTCGAGGACGGCCAGATCGACGTGCGGCTGGGGCCGGACGGCGAGAGCGCGTTCATCGACTGGCGCAACTCGCAGTTCATCGAGGGCTTCGACGTGTATCCGCTGCGCCGGGTCACCGCCGTGCTCTACGCGGCCGGACCCGAGGCGTCCCTCGGGCAGGTGGACGTCCAGATCCAGCTGCGGGTGGACGACGACTGGGCCGACCGCCGACTGTGGACGGGCGGCATCGGACTGCACGAGGGGGCCGGCGGCGCGCCGGCCGGCGCCGCACGCGACAGCCTGGCCCGCCAGGTGAGCAACTTCCTGCGCGACCAGGCCGAAGAGGGCACCGCCTGACCGGCGACGCCCTCTCGTGCAGGTGCGGCTGTCGAACGGTCAGTGCGGGATGCCGTCGATGATCTCGCGCGCGCCCTGACGCAGCAGCGACACCGCCACCGAAGTGCCGAGCGTCGCCGGGTCGAGGCGGCCCGCCCACTCGTGGGCGTTCAGCCGGGTCTTGCCGTCCGGGGTGAACACACAGGCCCGCAGGGACAGTTCGCCGCTGCGGTCGACCTGCGCGAAGCCCGCGATCGGGCTGTTGCAGTGTCCCTGGAGGACGTGCAGGAACATGCGCTCCGCGGTGGCCTCCCGATGGGTGGCCGGATCGCCGAGCCCGCTGACCGCGTCGATGAGTTCGCTGTCGCCCTCACGGCACTGCAGGGCGAGGATGCCCGCGCCGATCGGCGGCATCATCGTCTCCGGGGACAGCACCTCGCTGATCACGTCACGCCGGTCGATGCGCTCCAGGCCGGACACCGCGAGCAGCAGCGCGTCCGCCTCGCCCGCCGCGAGCTTCTCCAGCCGCCGGTTGGCGTTGCCGCGGAACGGCACGCACTCCAGATGCGGGTGGGTGGCGGCGAGCTGGGCGATCCGGCGCACCGAGGAGGTGCCGACGCGGGTCCCGGCCGGCAGCTCGTCCAGGGTGAGGCCGCCCGGGTGCACGAGGGCGTCCCGGATGTCGTCGCGCCGCAGGAACGCGGCGAAGACGGTGCCCGCGGGCAGCGGTCGGTCGGCGGGGACGTCCTTGACGCAGTGCACCGCGAGATCCGCCTCACCGGCCAGCAGTGCGGCGTCGACCTCCTTGGTGAACGCGCCCTTGCCCTCGACCTTGGACAGGTCGCCCATCCACTTGTCGCCGGTCGTCTTCACGGGGACGACCTCGGTGCGCACAGCGGGATACAGGGCGGTCAACTCCGCGCGGACCCGCTCCACTTGGGCCAGGGCCATGGGCGAGTCGCGGGAGACGATGCGGATCAGTTCCGGAACGGACATGCGGGACACGATAGACCCTCGCGGCCCGTGCCCCGCACCGCTTGCAGGTTTCGGCCACGCGTCAACGATTGGCCCGCCAGTCGAAGGGGTAGAGGTCCGTGGCCCAGTGGGGCGAGACGGCGTCGAGCTCGGCGACCCGCGACGGTGTGCGCAGCAGACAGCGATGGCGCAGCAGGTCGCTCCGCTCGGCGGGTGTCAGCAGGGCCGTGTGGGGGTCGTCCTGCGCCGCGTGGGTGTCGTCGCGTCCCTCGGCGTTGAGCAGGTCGCCCTCGGCGGTGCGGACGTCCACCCTGAAGTCCGTGCGCCACTGGGAGTTGTGCCCCCAGCCCAGGGACTCGTCGACGGTCGGGCGGTGCCGGCGCAGGAACGTCCAGTACAGGGGCGAGCGGTCGGCGACCCCGCGTTCGGCGTGCCGGGCGCCCGCGCGCACCCGGACCCCGGCACGGCCGAACAGGACGGGTCCCAGCCGGAGCCCCGGCCAGAGCACCCCGGTGATCCGCACCGGCTCGTCCGGGTCCTCGGCCTGTTCGACCTCCACGATCTCGTGCCGGAACGGGTCGAACGCCCCGTTCTCCTCGAAGGGCGTCATCCCGAGCCCGGCGAACAGGGTCGTGTACTCGTCCGGTCCCACCGTGGGCCAGTGGCGGAGGCGGTCCTCCTCGCCGGGGGCGGGCGGCGGCTGGCCGGACAGCAGCAGCACATCGCTGACCCGGCTGAGGGCGTACAGCTCCCAGAGCAGTTCCGCCCGTCGCTCCTGCGGGCCGGTGCGGGCGGCCAACACGTCTGCTCCCGCGAGGAGTTCGGTGCGGTAGGCGCCCTCGGCGCGGGCCAGCCAGGCCGCGATGACCGGGGCGGGGTCGCGGTCCGCCGTTCCGTCGCGCAGCGCCTCGTACAGCCGACGGGCGCCCATTCCCTCGCGCCTCAGGGGTTCACCCGCAGGCTGAAGCGCCGTTTGTCGGTGCCCAGGGCGCCGATCCGGGCGTAGAAGCGGATCGCGCTGTCGTTCCACGCGGGGGTCTGCCACTGCACCTCGCCGAGGCCCAGGCTGCGGGCCCGGTCCGCGACCGCGTCCATCATCAACGGGCCCAGACCGAGGCCGCGGTGGCCGGGGGCGAGGAACAGGCAGTCCATGTGGAGGTACTCGCGGCCCTCCCAGGTGGACAGTTCGGGCGCGCAGGTGGCGTAGCCGACCAGCTCGCCGTCGGGCAGTTCGGCGACCAGGCAGCACAGTCGCGGGGCGGGGTCGTCGAAGAGGAGCACGGCCAGGCGTCCCGCGAGGTCGGACGCAGGCGGGGCGGCGCGCTCGTACTGCGCGTGCTGGGCGGCCAGTTCGGCGACGCGCGGCAGATCCGACCGCTCGGCGTGCCGGACCCGGGCGGCGCTCACCTGACGTCTCCCTCGACCGTGTCCGCGCCCCACGCGGCGAGCCGTTCCGCGAGGGAGCCGGCGCCGTCCAGGACCTGCCGGGTGTAGGCGTCGCGTTCGTGGGCCAGGACGGCGGCCTCCCACACACAGGGGGCGAGCCCCGCTCTCCCCGGCCGCAGGGCCTCCGGCCGGCCGGGCGGACCGGTGAACACCGCCAGGTCCGACATATGGCCCTCGATCCAGGTGTGGATCAGGAGGTAGTCCCCGTCGCCGCCCGCGTGCACCAGCACGACGGCCAGGCCGAGCGAGCCCCGCAGCGCGCCGAGCGCCAGATGGCCCTCGGCGATCCGCAACGCCTCCTGGGCGTCCCGCTCCGTCACCGTCCGGCCCGGCGCCTCGATCGCGTACGTCTTGACCAGGTGCCCGGCGACCTCCTGGGCGCCCAACGGGCGGGCGGCGCGGGCGTGATGACCCTCGGCGAGCGCGCGCAGCTCCTTGGCCGGGACGGCCGACGGCAGTTCGTCGTGAAGATCCATCCGAACATCATGCGGCGTCCGTGCGCCGCCGTCCACGGTCGAGGTACGGACCGGTCGGTTCAGTGCGGCCCGGGACCGGCCCCGGCGCGGCCCCGAATCCGGGGTCCCGGTCGCGGGGCCGATCCCGTCCCGGGGTCACGCGTTGGGGTCGAAGGAGATCCCGGACGGCTTGGCCGACGACAGGTTGCCGGCGAAGCTGGCGTCCTTCAGACCGAAGTTGGCGCTGCCGAAGTCGTATGCGCTCAGCTTGTCCCGCAGGCCCGACGGGTAGCCGTTCCAGCCGACCAGCGGCGGGTACTGCCAGGTGCCCTTGGCGTTCTCCGGCGGCTCGTCGCCCGAGTTGCCCAGCCGGAAGCAGTGCGTGCTGATGCCGTCCTTGTGGTAGACGGCCTTCGCGTGGGTGCCCTCGAACCGGACCGCGGACGCGGCGTGCACGGTGAACGAGCCGTGGTTGGACGTCGAGACGTACTGCACGGCGCCGTTCTGCACCCAGACCACGACGTGCTCCCAGTCGTGCCGGTGCCCGCCGATGCTGCTGTTCGCCAGCGCCTGGTCCTTCTCGAAGTACAGGCTGTACATGTACGCGCACCAGCCGTTGTTGCACTTGTAGCGCGAGTAGCTGTTGGTGTTGTCCAGGTCGGAGGCGTCGTGGCAGTCGCCGCTGAGCGAACCGGTCGGCTTCAGACCGCCGTTGATCGTGCCGTCGGGTCCGATGGCGGGCGTGGGGTAGCACCCGTCCGTGTCGTAGTCGAAGGCGGGCTGGTACGTCAGCTCGGCGGCCTCGGCGTTCTGCGGCAGCGCCTGGGGAGGAGCGGCGAAGGCGGCCGAGGGAACGGCGAGGACGAGCGCGGCGGCACCGGCGAGACCGGTGAGCCATCTCCTGCGGTGGGCCTTGAACGTGGCTGAGGACACGGCTTTCTCCTCGAGATGCGGGCGCAGCCGAACGGCTGTGGGGGAAAAGGAAGTTCAGCTTCCAGGGTTTTCACTTCCGCGCCAAGAGGTCGCAGGCGTATCGGTGGTGAAGCACAGCCCAATACTTGGCCACCTGGTGCCGTGTCAGGCGGATGTGTCCGGAAGGTCCGCCGCCGACTCCTCCGGTGTCAGGTCCGGCCGCAGCCGCAGCCACGACGGCTGGCGCAGCAACCCCGCCCGGGTGCGCGTGCTGTAGCGGACCTCGCCGACCAGCCGGGGCACCACCCAGCGCGCGCCCGCCGTCCGCGGCACGGCGTCGAAGGGGCACGCCTCGGTCGCGGCGGTCCGCAGCAGCCCCGCGAGTTCGACGCGCTCCGCCTCGCTCCAGCCGGTACCCACGTTGCCGACGTACCGCAGCCCGGTCGCGGCGCGCTGTCCGACGAGGACGGCGCCGGGCAGCCCGGCAAGCCGCCCCTTGCCGGGCAGCCAGCCGCCGACCAGGACGTCCGCCACCGACATGTTCCGGATCTTGATCCACGCCCGGGAGCGCACGCCCGGTTCGTACACCGAGTCGAGGCGCTTGCAGACCAGCCCCTCCAGGCCGTGCGCGCGGGTCGCCTCCAGCGCCTCCCGCCCGTGGCCGACCAGGGCGCCCGGCGTGGACCAGCACGGCCCCTCCAGCTCCAGCGCCTCCAGCCGGGCCCGGCGGCGCGTGTAGGACAGGGGGAGCAGCGAACGCCCGCCGAGGTGCAGCACGTCGAACAGGACGAGGTGCACGGGAGCCGCGGCGGCCAGCCGTGCCGCCCTGCCCGGCGCCTGGACCAGCCCCATGCGCTGTTGCAGCAACTGGAAGTCGGCCCGGCCGTGTTCGTCCAGGGCGAGCACCTCGCCGTCCAGCACGGCGGGCGTCGCGCCGAGCGCCGCGCCGAGCGGCCGCAGCTCGGGATAGGCGCCGGTGATGTCCTCCCCCGAACGGGCGCGCAGCGTGAGGCTCCCGTCCCCGGCGAGGTACACGACGGCCCGCTGCCCGTCCTGCTTGGTCTCGTAGGCCCACCGGGCGTCCTGGGCGGCGGGCGGCAGCCGGCCCGCAGTGGCGAGCATGGGGGCGATGCGCGGGAGGGTCACGGGTGAGTTGTGGACGCCGCCGGGCCGCCGCACGCGGCCGACGCCCCGGTTTCGCCTGAACGGCGCTGTGCCCGACGCGCCGTCAGCCGTCGCCGGTCGGGGGCGCAGGAGCCTGGACCAGGCCCGTCCGACAGGCGATGACGACCAGCTGGGCGCGGTCGCGGGCCCCGAGTTTCGTCATGGCGCGGTGCACGTGGGTGCGGACCGTGAGCGGGCTGACGAAGAGCTTCTCGGCGATCTCCTCGTTGGAGCAGCCCGCCGCGGCCCAGGCCATCACCTCGCGCTCGCGGGCGGTCAGCGCCGTCAGGTCGGCGGGGGCGGCGAGCCGGGCGCCCTCCGCCGGGGAGGCCAGGAGAGCAGCCCGAGGACGATCGTCGGGCCCGCCGCCACCGGCCGGCGGCACGTTGATCTCGCTGCCGAAGAGGAAGGCGACGAAGAGCAGGACGGCCGTCATGGTGTCGACGGTGCGGGCGTGGTCGGCCGCGTAACGCTGCCAGGGGATGATCATCGGCTCTCCGGTCGGGGCTCGGACCACACGTTCGCGCCGGGAAGGCCCGACGGGCCCGCCGTTCACCACACGCACGGCAGCTCGACCTCGATCACCGTCGGCCCGCCCACGGGGCTGCTCACCCGTACCGTGCCGTCGAGCGCGGCGACCCGGCGCCGCATGCCCGACAGGCCCGAGCCCGCGCTCTCGTCGGCCCCGCCGCACCCCTCGTCGCGCACCCGCACGCCGAGACCGGCCCGGGTGCGGGTCAGCACCACCTCCGCCCGGTCGCAGCCGCTGTACTTGGCGGCGTTGGTGAGCGCCTCGGCGATCACGAAGTAGGCGGCCGCCTCCACCGCGGCCGGCGCCCGGGGCCCGTCCGCCGGATCGTCCGCACGCACGGCCACCCGCAGTCCGCTGCTCGCCGCGAGCGCCCGGACCGCTCCCACCAGCCCTCGGTCGGTGAGGATCGGCGGATGGATGCCGCGCACCACGTGCCGCAGCTCCGTCAGCGCCTCCTCGGCCTGGTCCTGCGCGTCGGTGAGGAGTTTGCGCGCCGTCCCCGGGTCGGCCGGGTACGCCCGCTGGGCCAGCCCGATCCGCAGGGAGAGCGCGACGAGCCGGGCCTGGGCGCCGTCGTGCAGGTCCCGTTCGATCCGGCGCAGTTCGGCGCCGTGCGCGGCGACCGCGTCCGCCCGGGTCGCGGTGAGCTGCTCGACCCGCCCGGCCAACAGCGCCTTGGGGGAGGGCCGCAGCAGGGCGGCCGACCAGCGCGCCTCCAGGTCGGCGAGCCTGACGATCAACGGCAGGACGAGCGCCTCGCGCCCCAGCAGCCCGCTCCACACACCGTCCACGACGAGCCCCGCCGGCCACAGCGGCAGCATCAGCACGGTCAGCCAGCCGTAGGCGTAGTACGCCGCCAGCCAGCGCACGTCGGTCAGCGTCCCGGGGTCCGTGACGGCCGTCCGCACCCGCTCGCGCACCGGCCCGGTGATCGGCCGGTACGCCTCCGGGATCTCGCGGCCGGTCCGGTGCGCCGTCAACCGCCGCTTGGCCCCGGCGATCCGGCGGATCAGCAGCACGGTCTCGGGCAACAGCCAGATCCCGGCCACCACGACCGCGCCCGTGGCGGCGATCAGCAGGACGGTGATGAAGAGGTACGACCCGAAGGCCATGGCCGCGGCCAGGAAGAGGTGGACCGTGGCCCGCGCCGCCTGTCGCAGGGTCGCGCGCATGGAGTGCCGTTTCCGGTGATGGGGAACAGGTGACGAGGAACAGGTGGTGAGGAGCAGGCGGTGAGCCGCGTCCTGAAGGGGCGCGGGGAACCGCCCGACCGGCCACGCAGGCGCCGCGGACGAACTGCGGCGCCTCGCGGCACGTCCGGCGGAGCGTCAGTCGTCCAGCGTGACGACGATCTTCTCCGCGGCGCCCGGCGTCCGGGCCAGCTCGAAGGCGTGCTCGGCCTCGGCGAACGGGACTCGGTGGCTGATCAGCTCGGCGAACCGCTCCTGGTGCTCGACCAGTTCCGGGGTCACCTCGAAGATCTCGGTCGGGTAGCCCTGGGAGGCGATCAGGGTCAGCTCGCTGCGCAGCATGCCGCCGAGGTCGATCTCGCCCTTCTTCTGCACGGCCACCATGACCAGCTTCGCGTGCCACTTCGCCGACTGCACCACGGTGTTGAACACCACGGGCGCGCCGGCCGCGTCGATGAAGACGTCGGTGCCCGGTCGGGGCTGGCCGAGGGCGTTGGCGCTCTGGCCGTGCAGTTCGGTCAGCCGCGCGGCCACGTCCTCCTCGGCCGAGTTGACGACGGCGTCCGCCCCGACGGCCAGCGCTTTCTCCAGCCGGGAGGGGATGACGTCCGCGACGACCACGTGCTGCACACCGCGCAGCTTCAGCCAGATCGCCGCGCCCAGACCGATCGGCCCGGCGCCGAACACGACGACCTTGTCGCCGGGCCCCGCCTCGGAGCGGTTGACGGCGTGCCGGGACACGGCCATCGGCTCGTTGAGCGAGGCCACGTCGAACGGCACGGTGTCGGGGAAGACGGCGACGCTCCTGCCGACCTCCGCGTTCTCGATCAGCAGGTACTCGCTCATCCCGCCGAACCTGCCGCCGCAGCCGATGATGCCGGTGGGCGCGTCCTGCGGATTGACGACCACGCGGTCGCCCACCTTCAGGCCCGCCACCTCGGCGCCGACCTCCACGACCTCACCGGCCGGCTCGTGGCCGAGGGGCACCGGGATCAGTTCGCCGCCCAGGTGGGCACGGGCCGGCATGCCGCCCGTGTGCAGGAAGGTGACGTCGGTGCCACAGATGCCGCAGGCGCGGATCCGGACGAGGGCGTCCTTGGGACCGGGCGTGGGTCGCTCGACGTCCACGACCTCGATCTTGTCGACGCCGCCGGTCCGGACGGACTTCATCGTGCTCATGGGGGCCTCTTTCGGGTATCGGACATCGGTATCGGTTGTTTGGACATCGGTGGGACGGTCAGGCGCCGAGCGTCTTCAGGACGGCGTCCGCCATGCCCTGCTCGCCGCGCTCGTTCGGATGGACGGAGGCGGCCGGGGCGCGTGGCACGAGCGGCTCGATCCAGCGCACCCGATGGTCGGCGCAGGCGTCGCGCCCGACCGAGGGCGTGTACGTGTCGACGTAGTCGACCCCCGCCTTCTCGGCCCGCTCGCGCAGCATGCCGTTCAGCTGCCGCTCCTTGTCATGGAGGTAGGTGACGTCACCGGCGGCGAGGCCCATCTCGCGGCCGCAGCCGGTGGTGTGCGCCGGCAGGATCGCGGGGTAGCCCACCACGTAGACCCGGGCCTTCGGCGCGCGGCGCCTGACGTCGGCGAGTGCCCGGGCCAGCCGCGCGTCCGCCGTCTCGATCCGCTGCTGCACCTCGTCGGCGCCGTCGGAGACGTAGCGGTCCTTGCAGGGGGCGTCGCCGCCGTCCGCCTTGAGATCCTTGAGATCCTTGAGATCCTTGACGTCTTTGAGGCCGCTCAGCGCGAAATTCAGCACTCCGGACTTCACGCAGGTCTTCACGAGTGAGGCGAATCCGATGTCGTTGCCGCCCATGCCGAGGGTGACCAGCCGGGTCCGGGCCGACAGGGCGGACAGTTGCGCAGGGTTGGTGCCCCGGTCCGTGGGCTGGGCGGCGGTCAGGTCGGCGACGGTCGCTCCGCTGCAGCTGAGGTCACGGAAGTCGGCGGCGGTCAGGCCCAGCCGTCGGGCGACGAGCGCCGGGTAGTTGCGGTCGGAGCGGTCGCAGCCGGCCGGGCTGCCGGTCTGGCCGGGGATCTCGGGGCCGGCGGTGTAGGAGTCGCCCAGTGCGACGTAGGGGCCGCTCGGCGGGTCGGGCTCGGGGCTGCCGTCGGGTCGGCCGACCACGGTCACGGTGGTCAGCACGCCGCAGGCGAGCGCCCCGGCCAGCGCCGCTCGTACCGAGGTCTTCATGGGTGGTCCTGTCTGTCGTCCCGGGTGATCCACGGTTGGTAGGGGCGGAAGGGGCGGAAGGGGCGTCCCGGGGCCCGGCGCCGGCAGGGGGGGTGAGCCGGCTGCCGGGCCCAGGGACAGCGCCGATCCCCGTCCCCACGGGTTCGGCGCCTGGGAGCCTGCCTCCGCTCAAGGCGGCTCCGGTCGGTGCGCTGCAGGGTGATGCGGCGTGGTTCGGTTCGGGTCTGTTCGGGTCTGTTCGGGTCGGTTCGGGTCAGTTCGCGGCGGTTATGTACGGCTTCGCCGCGGGGATTGCTTGAGTTAGGCAACCACATCTGGATTACTTGAGTCAAGCAAGTGACGAGATTTACTTGAGTCAGGCAAGCAGAAAGGTAGGGTGAGAGTCATGTCCCCCTCACCGCCCGCCGTGCCCCCCGCCTCGCCCGCGGCGGTCGAGATGGAGCGGGCCCTGACCCGGGCGGCCTGTCTGGGCGTCCGCGCGCGGCAGCACGGCCGGCTGGTCGCCATGACGGGCGTGCCGCTCGACCGGGCGGCCGTCGCGATGCTGCGCCGGATCGCCGACCGCGACCCGCTGCGCCCGGGGGAGCCCGCCCAGGCGCTCGCCGTCCGGGCCTCCCATGTCACCCGCCAGGTGCGGCGGTTACAGAAGGCCGGCTGTGTCACCCGGGTCGCCGATCCCGAGGGCAGCCGCTCCCGGCGCATCCGCCTCACCCCGCTCGGCGAGGACGCCGTGGCGCGGCTGGGGGACGCGGGCGCCCGGGACATGCGGCCGGTCCCGGCCGACTGGTCGCCGTGCGAACCGCGGCGGCTCGCCGACCTGTTCCACCGCAGGGTGGACGTCTTCGACCACCCTGACGGCGAAAGGCGCGTGTCCGATGCGGACATCACGTCACCCACGGCGTGACGACCGGCGGTTCGGCCTCCCGGACCCCACGGGCGCGACCGACCTCCCCGGACCGTCAACCCACCCGAGCCCGGGTCTGAACCTGAACCTGAACCCGAATCCCCGAAACCCGAGCCAGAATCCCCGAAACCCGAGCCCGGGCCCGAACCCGACCCTGAGCCCGAAGCCCGGGAATCCGAGCCCGACCCCGAGTCCCCGACGAACGGTTGCGTCCATGTACGGCGACGCGAGTGAGCAAACGTCCTGGCCGAGTGGGAAACCGTCCCTCGCCCGCGGTGCCGGACAGCATGTCCTGGTCCTCGCCGGTGAGCCGGACATCGCCGAACTGCTCGCGACCACCCTGGAGTTGGCCGGTTACCGGATCACTCTCACGGGCGCGGCGGTCGAGGCGCTGGTCCATCTCGACGCGCTCCGGTTCGACCTGCTGGTCGTCGACGCCGATCTGCCGGACCTGGCCGGGCTGGGCGCGGCGGGCCGCCCGGTGATCGCCCACCGGCCCCCGGTCCTCTACCTCACCGCCTACGACTCCCTCGACCGCCTGCTGCCCGAACTCGGCCTGGGGGAGAAGGACTACGTCGCCAAGCCGTTCCGGGTGGCCGAAGTGCTGACCCGCATGCTGCTGCTGCTGCGCGCGGCCGACCCGGGCCGTCGCCCGGACCGTCGCCCGGACCGCGCCCCCGGTTACGGCGACCTGGTCCTGGACGACACCCTGTGCCGGGCCCGGCGCGGCGCCCGCAACCTCGACCTCACGCCCGCCGAGTACCGTCTGCTGCGCCACCTTCTGGTCAACGCGCACCGGGTGCTGTCGAAGGAGCAGATCAGCCGCTATGTCTGGGGCGACTTCCGGGGCGACAACGCGATCGAGCAACTCGTCTCCCGGCTCCGGCGCAAGGTGGACCGCGACGCACCCGTGCTGATCCATACGCGCCGGGGCTTCGGCTACTGGCTGGGAAGGGCGGACGCCGCCGGCTGAGACCCGGCGGCAGCGAACTGGCGGCAGCGAATTGACGGCTGAAGTCCTGGCGGCTGACCCCCGACGGTGCAAACGTCCAGGGCGCGATGTGCGGACGGACGGTTGGCGGTGTCGTGAGGCTGCGGCGCCGCGCGTTCGCGTTCGTGGCGAACCTGTTGTGATCGGGTGAATCGGCAGGTTCTGCAGGCGAGTTGAGGAAACGTTTCGCACGCGCGACGAACCTCAACTCCCCATGTGATCCACGCCACGTCAGCCTTCTGTCAGGGAACTGACCGGAACGCGTCAGCCCCCTCTGTTTGCATGTGCTCATCGAGGCCTCGACCCCTTCCCCCCCGGCGCTCCGGCCTCCCCGGAGCCCCCCACCACCGAGGAGAGCCCATGGCCGACACCCTGGCCGGCGCGGTGCCCGAAGTCCCGGACTCGGTCCCCGAGTTCCCGATGCCCCGGGCGGCCCGCTGCCCCTTCGACCCCCCACCCGCCCTCAAGGACCTCCAGGAGCAGGCGCCCCTGACGAAGGTGCGGCTCTGGGACGGCAGCGAGTCGTGGCTCGTCACCCGCTACGCCGAACAGCGGGCGATCCTGGGCGACCCCCGGGTCAGCGCGGACACCGACAGCCCCGGCTATCCGACCAAGGCCAGCCCCGAGGGCGGCGAGGGCAAGCTCAGCTTCATCATGATGGACGACCCCGAACACGCCCGGCTGCGCCGGATGGTGACCGCGCCGTTCGCCATCAAGAAGGTCGAGGCCCTGCGCCCCGCCGTCCAGCGCATCGTGGACGACCTGATCGACGAGCTGCTGGCCGGCCATCAACCGGCAGACCTGGTGGAGCAGTTCGCCCTGCCGCTGCCCTCGCTGGTGATCTGCGAACTGCTCGGCGTGCCCTACGACGACCACGCCTTCTTCCAGGACAACACCAAGACGATGGTCCACCGGGACGCCACCCCCGAACAGCGCGGACAGGCCGGCCGCGAAGTGGCCGGCTACCTCGCCGCGCTCATCGGCACACGGCTCGCCGACCCGCGCGAGGACCTGCTGTCGAGCATCGCCGGACGGATCACCGCCGGAGAGATCGACCACCAGCAGGCGACCGAGATGGCGTTGCTCCTGCTGATCGCCGGACACGAGACCACCGCGAACATGATCGCGCTCGGCACGCTCGCCCTCCTCCAGAACCCCGACCAGCTCACCCTGCTCCGCGAGAGCGACGACCCCAAGGTCGTCGCCTCCGCCGTCGAGGAACTGCTGCGCTACCTGCACATCACTCATCTGGGGCGGCGCCGCGCGGCCGTCGCGGACATCGAGATCGCCGGACAGGTCGTCAAGGCCGGCGACGGCCTCATCATGGCCAACGAGATCGCCAACCGGGACCCCGAGGTCTTCCCCGACCCGGACCGGCTCGACATCACCCGTGACGCCCGCCGCCATGTCGCCTTCGGCTTCGGCGTCCACCAGTGCCTGGGCCAGCCGCTGGCCCGCATGGAACTCCAGGTCGTCTACGGCACGCTCTACAAGCGCATCCCCACCCTGAAACTGGCCGGTTCGCTGGACGACGTCCGCTTCAAGCACGACGCCTTCATCTACGGCGTCCACGCCCTGCCCGTGACCTGGTGACGGCTCCCCGTCCCGCAGCGCAACCACCACAGACCGTGAAGAAGGGGAATCCCATGAGTGCCGTCAAGGTGGAGCTGGAAGCCGACAAGTGCGTCGCCTCGGGCCAGTGCGTGGTCGCCGCCATGCAGGTCTTCGACCAGGACGACGACGGAATCGCGATCCTGCTGGAGGAGCGGCCGGCGTCCGAACTCCTCGACGACGTCCGCGAGGCCGTCGCCGTCTGTCCCGCCGCCGCGATCCGGCTGGTCGAGCAGTGAACCGGATCGTCGTCGTCGGAGCCTCGGCCGCCGGACTCGCGGCGGTCGAGACCCTCCGCCGCCAGGGCCACACCGGTCCCCTCACCCTGGTCGGCGACGAACCGCACCTCCCGTACGACCGGCCGCCGCTGTCCAAGCAGGTGCTCGCCTCCGAATGGGAGGAGCACCGGCTCCCGTTGCGTCCGGCCGGCGATCTCGCCGCCCTCGACCTCGACCTGCGGCTCGGCGTGGCGGCCACCGGCCTCGACGTGGCCGGACGCGTCGTACGGCTGGCCGACGGGACCGAGGCGCCCTACGACGGGCTGATCCTCGCCACCGGGGTCCGGCCGCGCCGGCTGCCCGGCGAGGGCGCGCATGTGCTGCGCACCCTGGAGAACGCGCTCACGCTGCGCGAGCGGCTGACGCCCGGACGGCGGCTGGTCGTCGTGGGCGCCGGCTTCCTCGGCGCGGAGGCGGCGGCCGTCGCCTGGCGGCTCGGGGCGGAGGTCACCCTCCTGGAACCGGCCGCGGTGCCGCTGGCCCACGCCGTCGGGGAGCAGGTCGGACGGGTCCTGTCGCGGGCCCATCTCGACCGCGGGGTGAACCTGCGCTGCGGGGTCACCGTGACCGAGGTGACCGAGGACGGCGTCCGGCTCGGCGACGGCGAGATCGTCGAGGCCGACGAGGTGCTCGTCGCGATCGGCTCCAGGCCCAACACCGACTGGCTGGTCGGCAGCGGTCTGGCGGTGGGCGACGGAGTGGTGTGCGACGAGTACTGCGAGGCGGCCTGGGGGTCCCCCCGGCCGAAGGCCGGGGGAGTCTATGCGGCCGGGGACGTGGCCCGCTGGTACAACCCGCTGTTCGGGACGTCGATGCGGATCGAGCACCGCACCAACGCGGCCGAGCAGGGCATGGCCGCCGCCCGCAACCTGCTCGCCGCCCCGGAGGCGCGCAAGCCGTTCGCGCCCGTGCCGTACTTCTGGTCCGACCAGTACGACCTGAAGATCCAGGCCTACGGGTTCCTGCGCGGCCACGACGAGGTCGCGGTCGTCGAGGGCGACCTCGTCGAGCGCCGGTTCCTGGCCGTGTACCGCACGGGCGACCGGGTGAGCGGAGCGCTCGCGGTCGGGATGCCGCCGAAGGCGATCCGGCTGTGGCGCCAGACGATCGCGGCCGGCGCGGCCTGGGCCGAGCACGTGCGCGTGCCCGCGTAGCGCGGCGGTCGGCCGGCGGGCCCCGACAGGCGGTGCGAGCCTGTCGGGGCCCGGTCGTGCAGGTGGTGGTGTCGGTACCGTCCGCGTACCGCAGGCGAGCGGCCGCGCGTCGTCCGTCCGCAGTGGATCGCCGTAAACCCACGCAGTAACTTACTTGAGTTACGCAATAAGATGGTAAAGTGGGTCGCATGTCCACCGAACCGCTCCCCCTGCCCTCCGTCGCCACTCCGGAAGTGATCGAGATCGAGCGCGCGCTCACGCGCATCACCTACCTGAGCACCCGCGCCCGCCAGCACGACCGGCTGATGTCGGCGGCCGGCGTCCCCCTGGACCGCGCCGCCGTGGCCCTGCTGCGGCAGGTCGCCGACACCGAGCCGCTGCGGCCCGGGGAACTGGCCCAGCGCCTGGGCGTGGAGGCCTCCCATGTGACCCGCACGGTGCAGCAGCTCCAGAAGTCCGGGTACGTCACCCGGGTCCCCGACCCCGACGACGGCCGCGCCCAGCGGATCCAGCTCACCGAGGCCGGCCGCGCCGCCGTCGACCGGGTCCGGGACGCGGGCGCCCGGGGGATGCAGCTGGCGCTGTCCGAATGGTCCCCGGAGGAGCTGGGACAACTCGCCACGCTCTTCCACCGCATGGTCGACGACTTCCTCTCCTACGCGATCGAGGACGAGCCGGAGCAGCCTCCCGTCACCGCCTGACCCGGGCGACCGGGATCGGCGCGGGCTCGCGCAGTCCGCGCAGCAGGAACCAGGCCGCCACGGGAGGCAGCAGCAGGGGGAGCAGCCCGGTCCGCAGGGACGTGGCGTCCGCCAGCGCGCCGATCGCCGGCGCCGCCGCGCCGCCCACGCTCACCGTCAGCCCGAGGGTGACGCCGCTCGCGGTGCCGACGCGCCGGGGCAGACAGTCCTGGCCCAGCGTCACGAGCAGCGAGAACGGCACGTAGAGCCCCGCCGAGGCCAGGGCCACGAAGAGGTACAGCGGCGGGCCCGGCACGAGCAGCACGCCCGCGACCGCGAGCAGGGTCACCCCGTACGAGCGGCGGACGACCGTGAGCCGCCCGTGCCGCCCGGCCAGCCGGCTCCCGGCCAGCGTCCCCACCGCGCCGCCCGCGTACAGCACGCACAGCGCGGCCGTACCGGCGGCCTCCCCACCGCCGGTGCGCTCCCGCACGTACAGCGGGACGAACGCGCTCAGGCCGACGAAGACGACCGAGCGGCACACCACGGCGCCCGACAGCCGCAGGAACGCCGGCCAGTCGTCCCGGCCCACGGCCTCCGCGGCCGTCCCGGCGGCCGTCGCCGGGGCGGGCACGGCCCGGGCGGCGGCCGCCGAGCGCGCCGCGGCCACGCACAGTGCCACACCCGCCAGCGCCGGCAGCCCCAGCACCGGCGAGGCCCGCAGTCCCCACGTGGCGACGACGGCTGCGACCAGCGGCGGAGCGAGCGCGAAGCCGACGTTGCCGCCGAGCGCGAACCAGCCCATCGCCGTGTGCCGGCCCTCCGACGTCACCCTGGCCGCCCGCGCGGCCTCCGGGTGATAGGCCGCGACGCCGATCCCGGACACGGCCACCGCGGCCAGCGTGAGCGGATACGAGCCGCCGACCCCGCAGACCGCGACGCCCGCGCCTGCGGCCGCCGCGCCGAGCGGCAGCAGCCACGGCAACGCCCACCGGTCGGTCAACAGCCCGAACAGCGGCTGCGCCACCGACGACAGCAGCGACGCCGCCAGGACGATCCCGGAGGCGGCGGCGTAGGAATAGGCGCGCTCGGACACGAAGAAGGGGACCAGGGCGGCCACGGCCCCCTGGTACACGTCCACGCAGGCATGGGCGACGGACATCAGGGCGATGGATCGGGCTTTCGGCACCCAGCGATCGTCACGGCCTCGACGACTGTCGTGCTTCCGATAAACTGCCCACTTGTGTCGAACATCCGCCACACCCCGCAGGCCCCCACCCGCGCCCAGGTCCTGGCCGCAGGCGAGCGCATCGACGCGCACCGGCACGACGACCACCAGATCGTCTACGCGGGCTCCGGCGTCCTCGCCGTCACCACCGACGCCGGCACCTGGTTCGCCCCCGGCACCCGCGCCCTGTGGGTGCCCGCCGGGACCGTCCACGCGCATCGCGCGTACGGCCACCTCGACCTGCACCTGGTCGGCCTGCCCGCCGGCGACAACCCGCTCGGCCTGGACGCCCCGAGCGTCCTCGCCGTCAGCCCCCTCCTGCGGGAGCTGATCCGCGCCTACACCCGCGCCCCCGAGGACACGAGCCCCGAACGCGTCCGGCTGCTCGCCGTCCTCCGCGACCAGCTGCGCGCCTCGCCGCACGCGCCGACGCGGCTGCCCACCCCGGCCGACCCCCGGCTGGCCGCGGTCTGCGCACTCGTCCACGCCGACCCGGCCGACCAGCGCACCCTCGCCGCCCTCGGCGCCGCGACCGGCGTCGGCGAACGCACCCTCAGCCGCCTCTTCCGCCGCGAGTTCGGCATGACCTTCCCCCAGTGGCGCACCCAGTCCCGCCTCTACCACGCCCTGCGCATGCTGGCCGACGGCACCGCCGTCACCACGGTCGCCCACCGCTGCGGCTGGTCCTCCGCCAGCGCGTTCATCGACGTGTTCCGCAAGGCGTACGGGTACACACCCGGCCGCCACCAGGGGCGAGTTGGGGAGAGCCCGGCGCGGGACCCCGCCGCCGGGCCCCCGCCTACCCTCCAGTAATGTCGGGGTCCAGGTCATCAGAGGAGGAACCGTGCCCCGGTCCGAACGCTCACCCCTGCTGCTGGCGGGCCTGCTGGCCGGCATGGGAGCAGCCCACCTCGCCGTGCCGCGCCCGTTCGACGCGATCGTCCCGCGGGCGCTGCCGGGCTCGCCCAGGGCCTGGACGTACGCCAGCGGCGTCGCCGAACTCGCGCTGGCGGCCGGAGTGGCGTGGCCGCGGACCCGGAAGCCGGCCGCGCTGGCCACGGCCGCGTTCTTCGTCGGCGTCTTTCCCGCCAACGTCAAGATGGCCTGGGACTGGCGGCACCGCCCCACCCCGCTCAAGGCCGCCGCCGTCGGCCGGCTTCCCCTGCAGGTGCCCCTCGTGCTGTGGGCCCGCAGCGTCGCCGACCGCACCACCACCACCGCGAACATCATGGAGGGACGGGCATGACCAAGGCTCTGGAGACCGGCGACCTCGTCGAGGACTTCGCGCTGCCGGACGAGACCGGCACGGTGCGCAGCCTCACCGAACTGCTCGCCGACGGACCGGTGGTCCTTTTCTTCTACCCCGCCGCCCTCACCGCCGGCTGCACCGCCGAGGCCTGCCACTTCCGTGACCTGGCGGCCGAGTTCGCCGCCGTCGGCGCCCGGCCGGTCGGGATCAGCGGGGACGCCGTCGACCGTCAGCAGGAGTTCGCCGGCCGGCACAACCTCGGCATGTCGCTGCTGTCGGACGTGGACGGGTCGGTGCGGGAACGGTTCGGCGTGAAGCGCGGCTTCTCCCTGGCCCCCACCAAGCGGGTCACCTTCGTCATAGGGCGGGATCGCACCGTCCTGGAGGTCGTGCGCAGCGAGCTGCGGATGAACACCCACGCCGACCGCGCCCTCGACGTGCTGCGGACGCACCGGGCCTGACCGGCGGGAGCCGGGCCGCACCGGCCCGACCGGTCCGGCGCGGTTGATGCACCGGGCCAAAGGGACCATTCTGGACGACATGGACGACATGGAGCATGTCGTCGCTGCGGCGGTCGTCGATGCTCGCGGCATCGTGACGGGCTGGAGCGAGGGTGCCCGTCTGCTGACGGGCCATGCGGCCCAGGAGGCCGTGGGGCGGGCCGCGGTCGACCTGCTCGCCGAGAAACTGCCACGACGCGCCGACGGCGAGTGGACCGGCCCCGTCGTCGTGCGCCACCGCGACGGCCACCCCGTCGCCCTCGCCGTCACGGCCTGCCCGATACTCGGCCCCGAAGGCGGCCCCACCGGCTGGACGCTCACCGCCGAACGGCCCGCAGCCCCGGAGCCCACCCTCGCCGGACGCGCCTTCCAGCAGGCGTCCATGTCCATGTCCGTCTTCGACCCCCGGCAGCGCTACCTGCGCCTCAACGAGGTCGCCTGCAAGGTCATGGGCGTCTCCGAGGACGTTCTGCTCGGCCGCTACTTCCCGGAGACCGTCGAGGAGGCCGAGCACAGCAAGGGCTTCAACTGGCACCTCCGCCATGTCGCCGAGACCGGCCGCCCGATCCGCTACGAGAGCTGGACCGGCGCGCCCTCCCTCAACCGGGAGCACGCCTGGACCACCGAGATGTGGCCCGTGCGGGACGCCTTCGGGGAGGTCGCCGGCGTCGCCCTGGCGGCCTTCGACAGCACCGAACAGTACCTGGCCCGCCAGCGCCTGGCCCTGCTCAACGAGGCGGCGGCCTCCATCGGCACCACCCTCGACGTGGTGCGCACCGCCGAGGAGGTCATCGAACTGCTCGTGCCGAACTTCGCCGACTTCGCCAGCGTGGACCTCCTCGAATGGGTCCTCGGCGCGGACGAGCCGCCCCCGGTGCCCGACGGCGAGATCGTGCTGCGCCGCGTCGCCCACGGCTCCGGCCGGGACGGCACCCCCGAGGCCGCGGTCCACCTCGGCGACACCGACAGCCATCCGCCGTTCAGCCCGCCCGCCCGCGCCCTGCGGGAAGGGCACGCGATCCGCAGCCGGGCCGGCGAGCCCGACTTCATGCGCTGGCTCGCCGAACGCGACGCGCGCGCCCCCGAGGGCCGCCGCTTCCGGCGCGGCGTCCACTCGATGATCTCCGTGCCGCTGCGGGCCCGTGGCACCGTCCTCGGCGTCCTGGTCGGCATCCGCGTCGCCCACCCCGACGACTACGAGGCCGACGACGCCGTCTTCGCCGAGGAGCTCGCCAGCCGGGCCGCCGTCTGCATCGACAACGCCCGCCGCTTCGCCCGCGAGCGCACCACGGCGCTCGCCCTCCAGAACAGCCTGCTGCCCCGCGGCCTGTCCGGACAGGCCGCCGTCGACGTGGCCCACCGCTATCTGCCCAGCGGCTCCACGGCGGGCATCGGCGGCGACTGGTTCGACGTCATCCCGCTCTCCGGCAGCCGGGTCGCCCTCGTCGTCGGCGACGTCGTCGGACACGGCATCCCCTCCTCGGCGACCATGGGACGGCTCTGCATGGCCGTGCGCACCCTCGCCGACGTGGACCTGCCGCCCGACGAACTCCTCACCCACCTCGACGACCTCGTCACCCATCTGGCGGCCTACGACGAGGGCGGCGACAGCGGCGAGGAGGTCGCCGAACTCGGGGCGACCTGCCTCTACGCGGTCTACGACCCCGTCAGCCGCCGCCTCACCGCCGCCGCGGCCGGTCACCCGGCGCCGGCCGTCGTCCTGCCCGACGGCACGACCCGACTGGTCGGCATGACCCCCGGACCGCCGCTCGGCGTCGGCGGACTGCCCTTCGAGGCCGTCGAGCTGGAACTGCCCGAGGGATCGGTCCTCGCCCTCTACACGGACGGCCTCATCGAGGGCCGCGACCGCGACGTCGACCGCGCCACCGGCGAACTGTGCAGCGCCCTGACCGCACCCGCCGCCACCCTCGACGCCCTGTGCGACACCGTCCTCAAGGCGGTCCTGCCGGAGGAGCCCGGCGACGACGTCGCGCTGCTGCTCGCCCGCACCCGCGCCCTCGGCGCCGACCAGGTCGCCACCTGGGACGTCACCCCTGACCCCGCCCACGTGGCCGCCACCCGACAGGCCGCCACCGAGCAACTCGCCGCCTGGGGCCTGGAGGAGGCCGCGTTCGTCACCGAACTCGTCGTCAGCGAACTCGTCACCAACGCCATCCGCTACGGCGCGGCCCCCATCCAGCTCCGCCTGATCCGCGATCGCACCCTCATCTGCGAGGTGTCCGACGGCAGTTCCACCTCCCCCCATCTGCGCCGCGCCCACGCCTTCGACGAGGGCGGGCGCGGCCTGCTGCTCGTCGCGCAGCTCACCCAGCGCTGGGGCAGCCGGCAGACCGGCCGGGGCAAGACGATCTGGGCGGAGCAGACGCTGGAACCCGAGTGAGCCGACGGCGTGAGCGCTCAGAACTCCTCGTGCGCCTCGGGGTCGCCGCCCAGACGCCGGTGCGCCCGCGCCGCGATCGCCGCCATCTGGGCCGGACCGAGCTCGAAGCCGAAGACGTCGAGGTTGGCGCGCCGGCGCTCCGGGCTGGACGACTTCGGGATGGGCACCGCACCGAGCTGGACATGCCAGCGCAGCACGACCTGGCCGGGGGTCACGCCCAGCGCCTCGGAGACCGAGACCACGGCCGGATCCTGCAGCAGCGCCGAACCACGGCCCAGCGGGCTCCAGCTCTCCGTGCGGACGCCCTTGGCCTCGTGGAAGGCGCGCAGCTCGTCCTGCGGGAACAGCGGATGCAGCTCGATCTGGTTGACGGACGGCAGGACGCCGGTCTCCTTCTCCAGCCGCTCGATGTGCCCGGCGGTGAAGTTGGAGACGCCGATGGACCGGACCAGGCCCTCCTCGCGGAGCTTGATCATGGCGCGCCAGGAGTCGACGAACTTGTCGACCCGGGGGAGCGGCCAGTGGATCAGATACAGGTCCACGTATTCGAGACCGAGCCGCCGCCGGGACTCCTCGAAGGACGTGAGGGTCTCCTCGTACCCGTGATGGCGGCCGGGCAGCTTCGTGGTCACCACGAGCTCCTCGCGCGCCACCCCGCCCCGGGCCACGCCCAGGCCGACCCCGGTCTCGTTGCGGTAGTTCGTCGCCGTGTCGACGAGTCGATATCCGAGGCCGAGCGCCTCGGCCACCGCCTGCTCCGCCTCCGCGTCGTCCATCGGCCAGGTGCCCAGCCCCAGGGCCGGGAGCCGCGTACCGTCGTTGAGCGTGTGCTGCGGGATGTTGATCACCGTGCGGCCTTCCCTCGACTGTGTCGTCCCTCCAGCCTCGGGGACGGAGGGCGGATTGATCAACCGGACACCCGGGCAGGGGTGGGTTCGGACGAGCCACGACGAGCGGAGCGCGCATGACGACGGACTTCGACAGCCGGGCGACGGAGTCGGCCGGAGTGGAGGTGAGACCGGTCGCCGGGCACATAGGCGCCGAGATCGGCGGCGTCGACCTGGCCGCCGGCCTCGACGACGCCCAGGTCGCCGCGATCAGGGCTGCGGTGCTGCGCTGGAAGGTGGTGTTCTTCCGCGGCCAGCGCCTCGACCACACGGGGCAGGTGGCGTTCGCCCGACGGTTCGGCGAACCCGTCGTCCCGCGCAGGCGCGGCAGCGCCTCGCCGCCGGACTTCCCGGAGATCGAGACCACCGCCGACCGGCTGGAACTGGGCGGGAAGTTCGGCATGGAGCACGAGGAGTGGCTCCGGCGCCGTCGGCACACCCTGCTGCGCGGCTGGCACTGCGACCACGGCGCCCGCATCGACCCGCCGGCCGCGACGATTCTGCGCGCCGAGACCGTGCCGCCCTACGGCGGCGACACGACCTGGTCCAACCTGGCCGCCGCGTACGCCGGACTCTCCGCGCCGGTACGGGAGTTCGTGGCCGGGCTGCGCGCCGAGCACCGGCTCGGCGTCGGCTACCAGCCCCGCCCCGGCGACGACGCCTACCTCCGCCACCTCCTCGACCACCAGGTCGCCTCGGTGCACCCGCTGGTGCGCGTCCACCCGGAGACGGGCGAGCGGGTGCTGTACGTCAACGGCTACTACGTCGAGCAGATCACCGACCTCTCGCGGGCGGAGAGCCGGGCGATCCTGGACATGCTGCTGGAGGAGGCGACCCGCCCCGAGTACACGGTCCGCTTCCGCTGGGAGCCGGGCAGCGTGGCCTTCTGGGACAACCGGGCCACCATCCACCTCGCCCCCGGCGACAACGCCCACCTGAACTTCCCGCGCACCATGCACCGGGTGATGCTCACCGGCGACGTGCCCGTAGGCGTGGACGGCAGGCCGTCGGAGCCGGTGACGGGGACCGAGCCCGGCCGCTGGTGACCTCAGGCGCTCGGCCGCCGGCCGAGCGCCGGGCCGAGCTTCGTCGCCATGTCGGTGAGGATCTGCACGTAGTCCTCGTGCTCGAAGGTGAACGGCAGCGCGAAGGCGACCTCGTCGATCTCCCGGAACGCGGCGTGCGCGTGCAGACGTTCGGCGATCTCGGCCGAGGTGCCCACCAGGTCCGGTGCGAACAGCAGCCGTGCCGGACCCTGCGGGGAGGCGGTGCGCGGGAGCCGCTTCGCGGCGAACTCCTCGTACTTCGCGCGCTGTTCGGGCGAGGCGGAGTCGGTGGGGATGACCACGAGGCCCTGGGAGACCCGGGCGGCCTCGCCGTCGGGGTGCGCGGCGCGGAAGGCGCGGACGTGCGAGAGCTGGATCTGCGCGAAGTCCCTCGCGTCGTCCGGCCCTTCGGCCTTGACGACGCTGCTCGTGAGGAAGTTCATGCCGTGCTCGCCGGCCCACCGCGCGGAGCCGAGACTGCCCCCGCCGTACCAGAGGCGGCGGCCCAGGCCGGGGGAGTGCGGCTGGACCCGGTCGGAGAACACCTCGAAGCCCTCGACCCCGCTGAAGTCGGTCGCGGACTTGCCCCGCACGAGATCGAGCAGCCGTCGCACCCGCTCGTAGCTGAAGTCCTCCGCGTCGGCCGTGTCCGGGTACAGGGCCTCCTTGACCTGGTCGTAGTGCATCGGCGGGCCCACGCTCACCCCCGGATTGAGCCGGCCCCCGGAGAGGACGTCGACCGTCGCCAGGTCCTCCGCGAGGCGCAGCGGGTTCTCCCAGCCCAGCGGGACGACCGCGGTGCCGAGCTCGATACGGCGGGTGCGCTGCGAGGCCGCCGCCAGGACGGCGACGGGGGAGGAGATGCCGTACTGCAGATGGCGGTGGCGCAGCCACGCGCTGTCGAAGCCCAGCCGCTCGCCCAGCTCGATGATCTCCAGCGTGGTCTCATGGCCCCGGGCCGGGTCGTCCCCGTCGAACAGCCCGATGGTGAGGAAGCCCAGCTTGCGCAACGGGCGTGAGATCGGTGACAAGAGCTCCTCCATGGTGCGCGGCACGTACGGTCGTACAAGTCGTACAAGTCGTACGGGCCGCACGGCATTCCCCCGCGTCGTCCCAGGTGGCGTCAGCCCAGCGGGATGGTGACCTCGTCCTCGACCGGCGGGTTCAGCTCCTGCGCGAGGTTGCCGGTGGCCGCGAAGCAGCGCAGCCGGACCGACTCCGGTGAGACGTCCAGGCGCAGGAAGCACTTGAAGAACGGCGGGCTGTACGTGGCCGAGCTCGGCGAGAAGAGCTGGGTGTAGATCTTGCGCACGGGCAGCCGGAACCGCTTGCGGCGGTCCGGGCGGCTCCCGGTGCCCAGCAGGCCGGCGACGAGCCGGATCCGCCGCGTCAGCCTCACCTCCGGACCCGGGGTGCGGGTCGCCGGGATGCCCAGCCGCTCGGCGACGACGGCCTGGCCCTGCGCCTCGGTGAGGGCGAAGAAGCGGCGCAGCCGCAGCCGGCGGCCGTAGAGCCGGCTGTAGAAGGCCAGGGAGTCGCCGCGCAGCGGATAGCAGCGGAAGTCCTCCTCCGTCACACCGGCGACGGACACCCGTGGGATGGTGTGCGTGGCGTGCATGAACGCGCCCCCGCCGCCCGAGACGACGTACTGGAGGGTCCGGCCGTCCGCCAGCCGCACCGGGTAGCGCTGGTAGTTGTGGATGTCGCCGCCGATCGCCGCCACGTAGTGGTGCTCGGGCGCGCTGACGATGTCGTCGACGGTGCCGCCCCCGTCGATGGGGCACGGGTGGTGCTCGCCGTCGACGTACAGCGGCGAGCCGGTGATCAGGATCTTCGGCCGCGGCCCCCGGGACACCTCGCGCAGCCATGCGCCCTGTTCGGCGTCGAGGGAGCCCAGGAGCCCGGTGTCGATGCCTATGATCCGCACCGGTCCGGTGTCGATCGCCCAGTACGGCCCGGGCTGCACGGCCTGTTGACCCGTGCCCGACCGCAACTTCCGTGCCTCGGCGAGACGTCGGCCGTCCTGCGGGCTCGGCCGGTGCCACAGCCACGAGCGCAGCCGGGCGCGGCTCAGCAGACGCGGCGCGGGCTCGGCGGGCAGGGCGGGGGCGTCGTCGCAGAAGACCCGCATGAACGCGCCGAGGTCCTCGTACCAGTCGTGGTTGCCCGGTATCGCGTATATGGGGGCCTGGTAGTCGCGGTACGGGCGGAAGAACTTGCTGTCGTAGTCGTCGGCACTGCCCACGGGGTAGATGGCGTCACTGGCCAGGACCGCGAAGGACGTGCCCTGACTCGCCCTCAGAAAGCCCGGCACGACGGCGTACTGGGGATCGTCGCCCTCGCCCGTGTCGCCGATGACCATGAAGGAGAAGTCATCCGGGTCGGTGCGCCGGATCACCTTGTCGGCCGGTGCGCCGGACGCCGCCCGTTGCGCGACCCACCGGCCGCGCGTACGGCCCGTCGGGTCGCCGAACCAGGAGGCGAGCACGCCGTTGCGGGCGGCCCACAGGGTCTTGGGGTTCAGCCACGAGATCTTCTCGACCCTGGCCGGCATGAGCTTCTGGTACGCGCCGCGGTCGGCGCCGCCCCAGCCGGCGCCTTCGGCGGTATCGCGTGAGGAGTCAGACACCGGTGCACCGTAGCAATCATCCCGAACATGTCAGGACTCGGGTGACCGGCCACGACGTCCGCCTCCGCCGGTGAACTGCAGCCGCACGTCGCCCTGTTGCCCGCGCCGGTCCCGGGGGCTCACCGTGGCCCGGCGCTCCACGACCGACCGGGGGCAGGCCGGCCGACCGGTTCCTCCGTCGCGGCCGCGGCCCGGCCGGCCCGGGAGGGGCGGTTCCACTCGCCGTCGCCGAGCACCAGCAGCGGGTCGAACATCACCACCACCCCGGCCAGCAGCAGGAAGACGACCGGGCCGATCAGCATCGGCAGCAGCAGCGAGGTCGCGGTGTCGCCGGACCATGTCGGGGTCGTGTCGTCGTGCACATGGACGCTGACCGCGGCCATCGCCGTGTAGTGCATCCCGGACACCGCGACGCCCATCACCAGGCTGGCGCCCAGGCTGGTGAGGAACCCGCGGACGGTGACGGCGGCCCACAGGGCGGCGGTCGCGGCGACCACCGCGATCAGCACGGAGAGCGCGACCGTGCGCGGGTCGTACGAGATGTCCCCGTTGACATGCATCGCCGCCATGCCCAGGTAGTGCATGGCGGCCACCCCGAGGCCGGTGATCACCCCGGCCAGCGACAGCGACCCGCGGCCGGCGCCCCGGTAGCCCACGATGAACACGCCGACGCCGACCACCGCGATCGCGACGGCGAGACTGAGCACGGTCAGACCGACGTGATAGCCGATCCGGGTCTCCTCCACCTGGAAGCCGATCATGGCGATGAAGTGCATCGTCCAGATGCCGCACCCGATGGACGCGGCCCCGAGCGCCAGCCAGCCGGGCTTCCATGAAGCGGTGCCGAGCAGCGTCCGCACGATGCAGCGCAGCCCGAGCGCCCCTCCCAGACAGGCCATCACGAATGCCGCCACCGGAGTGACCCACCCGTACCGAAATCCGTCGATCGTGCCTTCCACGCCAACTCCCCCCAGAGTGACGGACGTTCGTGGGGCCATGTCTACGGGCAAGAGCGAGGTGAACGCAAGCGTTTCCTGCGATTCGTGGGTCAAGTCCGGCCGACGGACCGCCGGTCGGCGGTGAGCGGCCTCCCTCGTGCGGGGGAGGCCGGAGATGGGTCACGTCGGCGATGTCCGGGGGGTGCCGCCGCGGCGAGGATCCACGGCATGGACAAAACCATCGCCTTCGCCGCCGCCCCACTCCTCGTCATCGTCTACGCGGGCCTGCGCATCCTGGACGGCCTGGACGGCGAGCGCGGTCCCGGTCCGGCCTGGACGGCCGGGCACCTCGCGTTCCTCGCCGCGCTGATCCTGTTCGTCCCGGTGTTCCTGGAACTGCGCCGACTCGCGGGCCGCGGCCCGTTCGCCACCGGCACGGCCGTCGTCGGCGTCGTCGGCACCCTCTGCTCCATGGCCCAGATCACGATCGACATCGTCGTCGGCGCGCGCGCCGACGATCACGCGGCCATGCGGGGAATGTTCGCCGACGTCCAGAGCGTCCCCGGGGTGGCCCTCGTCGTCTACACCGCGGGCCCGGCACTGCTCTTCCTCGGTCTGCTCGTCCTGTTCTGCCGACTCGCCGCGGCCCGCACCGTCCCCGTGTGGCGGGCCGTCGCGGTCGCGCTCGCCGTGCTGGTCTCCCTCCTGGGACTCGACATGCTGCCGGCCGTCGGCCTGCTGCTGTACCTCGGACTCGCACCGCTCCCCGGCCGCCGCGGCGTCTCTCCCGCCGCCGCCCGCAGCTGAACGACCGCCGCCGGACCGCCTCGTGGAAGAATCCGTCGCCATGCCCGCGCTGCCCATACCTGCCTCGCTCCGCCGTCTCGCGGGTTCGCCGTGGTCGGACGTCGCGCTCGCCGTCGTCACCGCCGTCGCCCAGTCGGCGCCCCTGCTGTTCGCGCACAGCGACAGCGGACGCCCCTGGCACTGGTGGGGGTATGTCGTGGCGGTCGGGGCGTCGCTTCCCCTGGCGCTGCTGCGGCGCGCGCCGGTGCCGGTCCTGCTGGCCTGCTCGGTGGTCTCCGGCCTCTACGACCTCGTCGACGCGGTCGCTCCGCAGCCGCTCTGGTACGGAGTCCTCATCGCGCTGTACGGGATGGCGTCCGTCTCCCCGCCCAAGGTGCGGATCCCGGTGTTCCTGGTGATGTGCGCCGTCGGCCTCGCCACGGTCGGCTCCCCGGACACAGCGACCCGCGGAATCGTCCTGTACGTCGCCGCCTACGCGCTCGGCCGGGCCTCCGCCGGCTTCCGCGCCGAGGCGGTGGTGCTGGCCGAACGCGCCGCCCGCCTCGAACGCGACCGCCGGATGGACGAGGAACGCGCCGCGGAACGCGAACGCGCCCGGATCGCCCGGGACATGCACGACGTGCTGGCCCATTCGATCAGCCTGATGGTCGTCCAGGCCGAGGCCGGTCCGGTCGTCCTGGACACCGACCCCGCCCGCGCCTCGGCCGCGTTCGGCGCGATCGCCGGCACCGGCCGCGACGCCCTGGACCAGTTGCGCTCGATGCTGGCCGTCCTCAGGGACGACGAGGACGACGGCGCAGCCGAACACGACCCGCGCGCCCCGCGGCTGACGGTCCTCGACCTGCCCGCGCTCGCCCGGCAGGTCGAGGGCGCGGGCCTTGAGGTGTCCTGCACCGCCGAGGGCGAGCCGCGTCCGATGCCCGCCGACGGCGACACCGCGGCGTACCGGATCGTGCAGGAGGCGCTGACCAACGTCGTCAAGCACGCCGGGGCCGACAGCGCCGAGGTACGGCTGCGTTGGCGGGACGACGGTCTGGAGATACGGGTCGTCGACGACGGCCGCGGCGACGGCCGTGGCGCGGGACGGGATCTTCCGTCCGGCGGGAACGGCCTGACCGGCCTTCGCGAGCGGGCGGCAGCCTGCGGCGGGAGTGCGACGGCCGGCCCCCGGGAGGACCGCCTCCCGGGATTCGAAGTGCGGGCACGGCTCCCCCTGGCCGCGCCGGAAGCGGGAGCGATGGCATGACGATCCGTGTGGTGGTGGCCGACGACCAGGAGCTGGTGCGCGCCGGATTCGCCATGATCCTGGCGGCGCAGCCCGGCATCGAGGTCGTCGCGGAGAGCGGGGACGGGTTCGAGGCGGTCGGCGCGGCCCGCGCCCACCGCCCCGACGTCGTCCTGCTCGACATCCGGATGCCGGGGATGGACGGCATCGAGGCCGCCCGGATCGTCTGCCGCGAGACGGACAGCCGGGTGATCATGCTCACCACCTGGGGGCAGGACGACTACCTCTTCGACGCGCTGTGCGCCGGCGCGAGCGGCTTCCTGCTCAAGGACGTACGGCGGGACGACCTCGTCCACGCGGTCCGCGTGGTCGCGGCCGGCGACTCGCTGCTCGCCCCCTCCGTCACCCGCACCCTGATCGCGGCCTTCACCTCGGGCGCCGCCGTGCGGCCGCCGCGGACCGAACGCCTGGACGTCCTCACCGCCCGGGAGCGCGAGACGATGCGGCTGCTCGGCGGCGGGCTGTCCAACGCGGAGATCGCCAGGGCGCTGGTGGTGAGCGAGCACACGGTGAAGACGCACGTCAGCAACGTCCTCACCAAGCTCGGCCTGCGCGACCGGGTCCAGGCCGTCATCGCCGCCTACGAGACCGGATTGGTGGTCCCCGGCCAGCGGATGGCGGAGGGCTTCTAGCAACTCTCGGCCCTCCCCGTATTCGAACACGCGTTTGAGTCGCTGGGTGGGTGGAAGAAGCCCCTACGTGCCTCCCGTTCCCCCGCCCGGACTCCCCGAGCCGCCCGATCTGCCGGCCCGGTCGGCCCGCACCGCCCGCACCGCCCGCTTCGCCCGCGGCGCCCCGCGGGACTTCACGCTCACGCCGGACGGCGAGGTCGTCCTCTTCCGGCGCGGCCGGACCGGCGACGACCCCGCGGACTGTCTTTGGGCGCTGGAGGTGGAGACCGGCGTCGAGCGACTCCTCGCCGCCCCTCGTGCGGGCGTCGACTCCTATGCGACCGACGCCGCCGCCCGCCTGATCGTCTTCACCACGGCCGGCGCCCTCTGGGTCGTGGGCTCCGAGCCCCGCCGTCCGCCCACCTCGCGCCCCGTGTCGGACCCGCGCCCCGACCCCACCGGCCGGCGCGTCGCCTACGTGCACGAGGGCGCCCTGCGCGTCGTCGAGGCGGACGGCACGGCCGACCACGCTGTCGCCGGCCACCAGCCGATCGGCACCGCGCGCACGGGGGAGGTTCTGCGCCACCAAGTGCGGTTCCTGAAGAGGCACTTGACACCCGCACTCGCCCCCGCGGACCGCTCGTCCGGACAGTGAACGCACAGGCCGCGCACAGTCCGGCCGCGGGTGACGACTCCCGCACCCTCGGGTACCGAGGGATAACCCTCGAAGCGTCCCGCTGTGGCTGACATGCCACTGTCAAGCCTGTCATTCTCCCTCCCAACTGCCGCACAGCAGCGGCACGTCACCCGCACACACTCACGGTCCCGCACAACTCAGCTCGTCCCGGACAGCACACCCGTCTGCCCGGTCTGTCACCGGCCGTACCCCGCGGCCGCCGCAGTAGGAGAACGAGTGAGACCCAACCCCCGCAAGCGGACCACGGTCGGAGCGGCCCTGCTCTCCACCGCCGCCCTCCTGGCCGTCGGCGTCTCGACGGTCCCGGCAGCCGCGAAGCCCGCAGCCCCCCACCCCAGCCCCCTGCGCGCCGACGGCCTGCCCGCCGACCTCACGCCCGCCCAGCGCACGACGCTGATCAAGAGCGCCGAGGCGAAGACGACGCAGACAGCGGACTCCCTCGGCCTCGGCGCCCAGGAGAAGCTGCTCGTCAAGGACGTCGTGAAGGACAACGACGGCACCGTGCACACGCGCTACGAGCGCACCTTCGCCGGGTTGCCCGTCCTCGGCGGCGACCTCGTCGTGCACACGCCCCCGGCCTCGCTGGCCGCCGGCACCGTCAGCACGACCTTCAACAACAACCGCCGTACCGTGTCGGTCAAGTCCACGACCGCCACGTTCAGCAAGTCGGCCGCCGAGACCAAGGCCCTGACCGCCGCCAAGGCCCTCGACGCGGAGAACCCCGCCGCGCAGAGCGCCCGCAAGGTGATCTGGGCGGGCGCGGGCACGCCGAAGCTGGCCTGGGAGACCGTGGTCAGCGGCCTCCAGGACGACGGCACGCCGAGCAAGCTGCACGTCATCACCGACGCCGCCACCGGCGCCGAGCTCTCCCGCTTCGAGGGCATCGAGACCGGCACCGGCAACAGCCAGTACAGCGGCACCGTCAGCATCGGCACCACGCTGTCCGGCTCGACGTACCAGCTGTACGACACCACGCGCGGCGGCCACAAGACGTACAGCCTCAACAACGGCACGTCGGGCACCGGAACCCTGATGACCGACACCGACGACACCTGGGGAACGGGCTCCGGCTCCAACACCCAGACCGCCGGCGTCGACGCCCACTTCGGCGCCCAGACCACCTGGGACTTCTACAAGAACACCTTCGGGCGCAGCGGCATCAAGAACGACGGCGTCGCCGCCTACAGCCGCGTCCACTACAGCTCCGCGTACGTCAACGCCTTCTGGGACGACGACTGCTTCTGCATGACCTACGGCGACGGCTCGGGCAGCACCCACGCCCTGACCTCGCTGGACGTCGCCGGGCACGAGATGACCCACGGCGTCACCTCCAACACCGCGGGCCTGAACTACACCGGTGAGTCAGGCGGCCTGAACGAGGCCACCTCCGACATCTTCGGCACCGGCGTGGAGTTCTACGCGGCGAACTCCTCCGACGTCGGTGACTACCTCATCGGCGAGAAGATCGACATCAACGGCGACGGCACCCCGCTGCGCTACATGGACGAGCCCGACAAGGACGGCGGCTCCGCCGACAGCTGGTACTCCGGCGTCGGCAACCTGGACGTCCACTACTCCTCGGGCCCGGCGAACCACATGTTCTACCTGCTCTCCGAGGGCAGCGGCAGCAAGACCATCAACGGCGTCACCTACAACAGCCCGACCTCGGACGGCGTGGCCGTCGCGGGCATCGGCCGGGCCGCCGCCCTGCAGATCTGGTACAAGGCGCTGACGACGTACATGACGTCCAGCACCAACTACGCCGGCGCCCGCACCGCCGCCCTCAGCGCGGCCACCGCGCTGTACGGCTCGAGTTCGGCCCAGTACGCCGGGGTCGGCAACGCCTTCGCCGGCATCAACGTCGGCAGCCACATCACGGTTCCGACGACCGGCGTCACGGTCACCAACCCGGGCAGCCAGTCCGCCACGGTCGGCACCGCGGTGAGCCTGCAGATCTCCGCCAGCAGCACCAACAGCGGCTCCCTGACCTACGCCGCCACCGGTCTGCCCGGGGGCCTGTCGATCAGCAGCTCGACGGGTCTGATCTCCGGCACGCCGACCACGGCCGGCTCCTCCAGCACCACCGTCACCGTGACCGACTCCACCGGCGCCACCGGCACCGCGGCCTTCACCTGGACGGTCAGCTCGACGGGCGGCGGCTCCTGCACCTCGACGCAGTTGCTGGGCAACAACGGCTTCGAGTCGGGCAACACCACGTGGACCGCGACCAGCGGAGTCATCACCAACTCCAGCAGCCAGGCGGCCCGCACCGGTTCCTACAAGGCCTGGCTCGACGGCTACGGATCGACCCACACCGACACGCTGACGCAGTCGGTGACGATCCCCAGCGGCTGCACCAACACCACGTTCACCTTCTACATCCACATCGACACGGCCGAGACCACCACCAGCACCGCGTACGACAAGCTGACGGTCACCGCCGGATCCACCACCCTGGCCACCTACTCCAACCTCAACGCGGCCACCGGCTATGTCCAGAAGTCCTTCAGCCTCGGCTCCTTCGCGGGCAGCACCGTCGCCCTGAAGTTCTCCGGCGTCGAGGACTCCTCGCTCCAGACCAGCTTCGTCATCGACGACACCGCCGTCACGACCGGCTGATCGGCTCCGCCCGAACCGCCGTCCCGCACCCGGGCTCCCTCCGGGTGCGGG